>CBFDBL010000188.1:0-9610 GCA_965603035.1 uncultured bacterium | reverse complement strand
CCCGCTTGCCCTGCGCCTTGAGGAGGAACCCCATGGCCAAGTCGGGCCGTACCCTGAATAGTGGCCCTAGGCAAGCCCTCAGCCTCTCCCGCTGTTCGCCCCGGAGGGACTGCCACGGAACAAAAGGCGGGTTCATCAGCACGAGGTCAGCCCGAGGCCACTCCCTGGCAAGCGCGTCAACTGCTGTCACCTCCAGATCCACGCTCAAGCCCGCAGCCGCGAGATCAGCCTTCGCCTGCTCCATCGAGAACCTGGCCACGTAGGCCGCTATGGGAGAGATGTCGTACCCTGTGAACCTCACTGCTCCGGAGACCCCTAGGTCCGCGAGCTCCCGGAGACACTGCCTGTGGAATACCCCAGAGCCGCAAGCAGGGTCGAGCACACGCAGCAATGCGGGTTGCGTTGACGAGACGTCCATCGCGAGCAACGCCTGCCGCACCAGTGCCCGAGCCAGGTTGGGCGGCGTATACCGCACGTCTCTGGCGAGCCGTCCCTTGGGCGTGTCAGCCGGCGCCATCCCAGGCAAGAAGCCTGGAGGGTCGCGCTCGATCTCCAGATGTGCTTCCTGGTAGAGCTGGCTGGCGGCATGCCTGAACAACAGGTCTGGGAACAAGCGGCACCCGGACCGCTGCTCAGGATCAAGGAAGTAGTCGGTGAGAGCACCGACTGGCCTCGCAGCTATGGCGTGCGCGAGATCGATGACCTGAGCGCATTGCTGCTCGTGCTGACCAAGCAGGGCCATCACCTCCCCGAACGTCGTAGCGCTGCGGAGATCGCCTGCCAGCACAGCTTCTCGGCGCACAGCCCTGGCAACAAGAAGGAACCCGTTGAGGAGTTGAACCGCCTCGAGGGCGCATCTCCTGGGGATCGCCTGGCGGATGAGGCGAAACCCCCGCAGCACGTGGCGGATCACAGACGGAGTACGTGGCGTTGGCGCGGCCTCAAGGAGTGCGAGGAGTTCCTCGGCGGCAACGCCGCGTCGTGGGATGCGGAACTCCCTCACATCGCTAGGGCTGTCCCATCGGCGCAGGAACATCCTGTCGATGCTCGGGGCGACGACAAGAGTGTGCCTGACGTGCGCAGACCACGACCACGACAGTAACTGATCAACATCGGTGTCGCACGCCTCGCTGTCGGAGCCCCCGAAAAACGCGAAACTGGCCCTGGGACCGTCGACCAGAACTGCCCTGTCCTGCCCCGAGAGATAACCGGATGGGCCAAACATGGGCACCGACACCATGCCCAGAAGCTGCGCCCAGCTTCGGCTCGACTCAGCTGGCCATTGCACGCCATGGTGATCCATGACCCATCCTCATGGTGGACCAGGCACGACATCGACAGAGGGAATGGTACACGCCCACCTCGGTAGAGTCAAACAGTAAACCGCCTTTCGCGCTGCTCACCCAACCTCGTCCTTCTCGCCGTGTCCGGCCAGCTCCTTCCAGCGCTCGGCGTACTCGGCGAGGCGGCGGTCCACGGCGCCGAAGACCGTGCCCTCGGGGTAGGTGCCGTCGTCGCCGAGCTCGCCGGCGGGGACGCCTGTGAGCAGCTCGATGCCCTGCTCGATGGTGCCGACGGGGTAGATGTGGAACTGGCCATCGCGGATGGCCTCGACGACCTCGGGGCGGAGCATGAGGTTCTTGACGTTGGTCCTGGGGATGAGGACGCCCTGGCCGCCGGAGAGGCCCTTGGCCTTGCAGACGTCGAAGAAGCCCTCGATCTTGCGGGTGGCGCCGCCGATGGGCTGGATCTCGCCGCGCTGGTTGACCGAGCCGGTGACTGCGAGGCCCTGCTGGATGGGCAGGCCCGCGAGGCTGGAGAGGAGCGCGTAGAGCTCGGTGGACGAGGCGCTGTCGCCCTCGACCCCCTCGTAGAGCTGCTCGAAGCCGATGCTGGCCGCGAGCGCGAGGGGTCGGCTCTGGCCGAAGGTGCCGTTGAGGTAGCCGGCGAGGATGAGGACGCCCTTGTTGTGGATGGGGCCGCTCATCTCGACCTCGCGCTCGATGTTGACGACGCGGCCTTTGCCCATGTGGGTGCGCGCGGTGATGCGCGAGGGCTTGCCGAAGCTGTAGTCGCCGAGGCTGAGCACCGAGAGGCCGTTGACCTGGCCGACCACCGCGCCGTCCACGTCGATGAAGATGTCGCCCCGCTCGATCATCTCCTGGACGAGCTCCTCGACGCGGTTGGCCCGGCGTGTCCTGGCCTCGACGGCCTGCTGGACGTCGTCGCGGGTGACGGCCTCGTGGCCCTGCTTGCGCGCCCAGTAGGCGGCCTCGCGGGCCATGTCGCACACGTGGGCGAAGCGGGTCGAGAGCTTCGTCTGATCGCCCACGAGCTCGCTGCCGTACTCGACCATGCGGGCGATGCCGCTCCCGTCGAAGGGCAGCCAGCCCTCGCAACTGCACTGCGCGGCGAGGAACTGCGCGTAGAGCATCGTGTGGTCGTCGGTGCGGTCCATGGTCAGGTTGAAGTCGGCCTTGACCTTGAAGAGCTCGGGGAAGGCCTCGTCGTAGTGGTGGAGCAGGTAGTAGAGCGTGGGGTGCCCTGTGACGATGACCTTGACGTCGAGCGGGATGGGCTCGGGCTCGAGGCTGACGGTGCTGACCATCGAGAGCATCTCGCCGACGTCGCTGATGCGGATCTCGCGCTGCTCCATGGCCTGCTTGAGCGCCTGGTAGGCGAAGGGGCTGCGCAGGAGGTGCTCGGCCTCGAGGATCAGGTACCCGCCGTTGGCGCGGTGCAGCGCCCCGGGCTTGAGCATCGAGAAGTTGGTGAGCAGCATGCCGAACTGCGCCTGGCGCTCCATGCGGCCCACCAGGTTCGGGTACGTCGGGTTCGGCTCCAGGACCACCGGCGCGCCCTGGGTGCTCGCGTTGTCCACGACCAGGTTCACCGAGTAGCGGTCCATGAAGGCCCAGGGCCGGCTGAAGAGCGCGGTCAGGGGGTTCGGCTGGTCCTTGTCGTCGTCGTCGCTGCTGGCGTTGGGCTGCTGCTGCTGCTGTGCCGCGACGACGCTCTGGGCGTTGGCGACGACGTCCTCCTGGACGGCGTCGAGGTAGGCGGCGACGTCGTCGAGGTCGTCGTAGCGGGCCTTGAGGCGTTCGACGTGGTGCTCGGCGGCGAACAGCACGGTCTTGCGCTCGTGGTCCTGGAGCTGGTCGCGGGCGGCGCGCTCGAGGTCGCGCACCTCGCGGAGGGCCTTGTGGATCTCGCCCTGGAGGCCCTCGGCGGCGGCGTGGAACTTCTTCTGCTCCTCCTCGGGCAGGCGCTCGAAGTCCTGCGGCGCGAGCATCTTGCCGTCGCGGATGGGCTGGATGAAGACGCCCTGGGGCCCTCGGTGGAGCTTGAAGCCGTTCTCGCGCGCGGCCTTGTCGAGCGCGTCGAAGCGCTCGGCCTGCTGCTCCTGGAGGGTCTTGAGGATCTCGGCGCGCTGGTTGGCGTAGTCCTCGTGCTCGAGGGAGCGCTGGATGTCGCGGCGGAGGTCGGCGGCGAGCTGCTTCATGTCGGCGCGCAGCTCGCGGCCCCTGCCGGCGGGCAGGCGCAGGGCGCGTGGCCTGTGCGGCTCGTCGAAGTTGTGGACGTAGCACCAGTCGTCGGGCACGTCCTTGCCGCGCGCGCGGGCCTCGACGAAGTGCCGCACCGTCGTCGTCTTGCCCGTGCCCGCGGGGCCGAGCACGTACATGTTGAAGCCGTGGCCCTCGATGTCCATGCCGAACTCGATGGCCTCGACGGCGCGCGCCTGGCCCACGATGTCGCCGAGCTGCGGCAGCTCGGTGGTGCTACAGCACTCGAAGGTCGCCTCGTCGCACACGCGGCGCACCTGCTCGGCCGTCAGTTCCTCGATCGCCTTGCCCATCCGGCGGCTCCCTCCATCGGTCGCTACGGTCAGCGTCCCGTCCCCTCTGGTCGCGACACCCGCGCCCGTCCCCAGCCCGGGCCCATCGCCAGCCTAGCGGCGATCCGCTCGGCTGTCAAGCAATCCACCCAAGCCCGTGAACCGCCAGGCCCGGGCCGCGTCTCATCACATAAGGACGACGCACTCCGGCCCAAGGGGAAACTGATGCCCAAGCCAGCAGCGAGCAGGGTCCTGGCCATCGCCGCCGCACTCTCGGGCGCCGCCGTGGGCGGCGGGCAGCCGCCGAGGTCCGTTGACGTCTACGTCAGCCACCCGCTCGCCTGCCTGCTCGACGGCGAGATCAAGCTGCGGCTCTCGGTCTACAACCGCGCGGACGCCAGGCAGACGTTCCGCGGCGTGCCCGTGGGTGCCGAGGGCAGGCTCGTGCTCACCGGCGACTGGGACCTCACGATCGAGCAGGTGCGGGAGGGCAAGGTCGTCGCGGCCCGCTCCCTGCGGCCCGACGCACGGGCCGAGGCCGAGACCACGGAACTGAAGCCCCGGGGCAGCAAGGACTGGACGTGGAAGGCCCGCGTGGGCCAGATCGCCGACCGCGTCGGCCTCTACCGCTTCCGCGTGGTCCTCGGAGGCCATCGCCGCGAGGGCCGGCTCTTCCGCGTCCAGAGGACCCGCGAGCGGCCCGACTGGATCGCCGTCACCTACACGCCCGACAAGCACAGCCACTTCATCGGCGAGCCCATCGCGGTCCACTTCGTCCTCAGGAACACCGGCAGCGACGAGCTGCACTTCGACGAGGGCGGCGACTACCGCGGGGCGAGCCGCCACTTGCGCTGGCGGTTCACCGCCGAGAGCGCCGACGGCCACAAGGCAGTGGACCCCAAGCCCGACCAGCCCTGCTTCGGCGGCATGGGCATGAGCGACCCGCGGCTCGAGCCCGGCGAGACCTATGAGAAGGACCTTCCCCTGCTCGCCTACCTCAAGTTCCCCGCCCCGGGCACCTACACGGTCAAGGGCTACCAGGGCCTCGGCCTGGACGTCCCGCCCGAGAAGCCGGCGCCCGTCTCGTGGCGGCACAGCTACGGCAACAGCTTCCAGATCGCGCTGCGGCTGCCCACCCGCGAGCAGGCCCTTGCCCACCTGCGGTCGCTGCTCGAGCTCGAGCGCTACGAGCGGCAGCGGCGCTTCGCCACGCTCTACCATCCCTGCTACCTGGCGCCACTGGGCGAGCTGCTCGACGCGAAGCTGGCCGCCGAGAGCAACGAGGCCCTGGTGACGGGCGTCGCGTCGGTCATGACGGTGGCGGGGACGAAGCGGCTGATCGCGCTGGCCGAGGACCCGCGCCGGGAGGTGCGGGTGGCCGCGCTGCGCGCCGCGTCGTGGCGGCTGCCCGACCCGCGCGACACGGGGAAGGCGCGGCCCGACGGCCCCTTTCGCTTCTACTCGACCGCGGCGCGGCGGCGCGACGTCGAGGCCGCGTGGGACGAGGCCCTGAGGCCCGGCCTGCGTGCCCTGCTGGGGAAGGGACTGAAGTCCGAGGCGCTCGACGAGGTCTCGGCCAGCGCCTACTGCCTGGGCGCCCTGGGCGATACCGACGCCGTCTCCCTGCTGGCCGAGGCCGCCGATCGCGTCGCACCCACGCCCGCAGTCTCGAAGGAGCGTCAGCAGTGCGCCGCGCAGATCGCCAGCGCCGCCTGCGTCCTCGCCCAGCTCGGCGCCAGACCCTGCAAAGCCACGAGGAAGTCCACACCCGGCCGACTCGCCGTCTGGGCGAACATGATGCGAACGAAGAAGGAGTACCGCACCGGCGACTGGGAGGATCTCATCCTCCACATGCTCGGCCTGGAGTCGCGGGTCGCCCGCATGGCAGCCATCCGATGGCTGCCCAGCGACTTCACCCGGCGCGACCAGATCCCGTGGAAGGCCCTCTTGCTCGAAGAGGACCCCCAGATCTGGTGGCACGCCGTCCAGATCGCCAGGCAGACCTTCCCGCCGGACCTCGAGGCCGCCACCCGCGCCGTCCTCGGTCAGACCCAGGACAAGCGCAAGCGCGGCGACCTCGAGGCCCTGCTCCACGAAATGCAGGCGAGAAAGCGGAAGAACAAGCAGCCGTGATGCCAGGAACGGCTACTTCCTGCCGCCGGACACGACCTTCACCGTGTCGGAACCGCCGAACTCCACTTCGATCTTGGTGACCCCGGAGAGGTCGATGGTGGCCGACGGCATGTCCTCCACGATGCCCTTCACCGCCTCAATGGGGCACTTGACGACCAGGTCGCCCAGCGAGTCGGCGAAGATCCACTCCACCGGCACCACGTCATCGCCGATGGCGACGATGACGCTCTCCAGATTGACGACGCCGTACGGGATGTTCGCGTGGATCGTCAACCACCGGGTCCGGGCGTTCAGGGCGATCGTGCCGGGCGACACCTGGATCGCGATCTCGCCCTCCGGCGCGGGATCGCCGCTCACAGGGCCCGAAACCGCCGCGCCCGTCGCCCCCAACATCGCCACACACGCCACACACAGCCAAAGCAGCGCTCGTCTCATCACGACCTCCGTCCCAGTTGCAGTCTCCCCCGCTGCTCTCGCAGAGGATATACCGGCCTGTCCCCCGGGCGTCAAGGGCCACGCCCGCAGAATCGGCGCTTTCTCTCACCCCCTCACCCCCGCGCCGCGGTCAGCCGCCGCCGCGGGCCAGCTCGCGGAAGGGCTCGTAGATACCGGGCGCCGCGGCCACGATGTCCCAGGCCTGGGGCTCGACCTCGACGGCGTCGAGCACGCCGCCCGCCTCGCGGACGATGAGGTGGCCCGCTGCGATGTCCCACGGGCGCAGGCGCATCTCGTAGAAGGCCGACAGGCGGCCGCAGGCGACGTTGCACAGGTCGAAGGCGGCGGAGCCCAGGCAGCGCAGCTTCTGCACCCGCGGCGCCACCCGCGCGCACTGCTCGACGAACCGGTGGCCGCTGCCCTCCCGCGAGCCGAAGCCCACGGCGACCATCGCCTCGCCCAGCTCGACGATGTCGCTGGCCCCGATGGGCTCGCCGTTGCGCGTCGCGCCCTGCCCCGCCTCGGCGACGAACAGCTCGGCGGTGGGCGGCACGTACACCACGCCGACCAGCGGCCCGCCCAGGCTGTCCACCGACCGCGGGAATGCGGTAGCCTCCGCTTCACCGGGCCGGCGGTAGCAGGCGATCGAGGTGCCGAAGTAGGGGATGCCGTGGAAGAAGTTGACCGTGCCGTCGAGCGGGTCGATGAGCCAGTAGAGCTCGCCGTCTCCGCCGATGAGCCCGGTCTCCTCGGTCAGGATGGCGTGGTCGGGCCACTGGGCGCGGAGGGTCTCGACGATGGCCTGCTCGCACAGGCGGTCGGCCTCGAGCTTCACGTCGTGCGCCGTGCGCCGATCGACGGTCAGCGTGCGGCCGTAGTAGTGCTTCTGGACCTCGCCGGCGGCCCGTGCCGCGGCGACGGCAGTCTCTCTCAGTGTCATGACGCTCCTCGTGCTGCGGGGGTCGGTGGCGCGCACGCGATTGTACTCGCATGGGGCTGCCAAGACCACCAGGGTCCCTGCGGGCGGGCCGGCCCGTGCCCTGCGCGCCCGTCGTTGCTCTTGCACTCCCGAGCCACCGTGGTATAGTGTGGCGCCGAAGGAGCACGCCAGATGAGTGCTGAGCCCACACGTTTCCGCTGGCCCGACGGCCGGCGCGCGGCGCTGAGCCTGACCTTCGACGACGCGCGGCCGTCGCAGCTCGACCCGGGGCTGCCCATCCTCGACGCCCACGGCGTGAAGGCCACCTTCTACGTCTCGCCCGCGAACCTGGAGCGGCGGCTCGAGGACTGGAAGGCGGCGGTCGCCACGGGCCACGAGATGGGGAACCACACCCTCACCCACCCGTGCAGCGGCAACTTCCGCTTCGCCCGCGGCAAGGCGCTCGAGGAGATGACCCTCGAGCAGATGGAGGCCGATATCCTCGGCGGCAACGAGGCGGTCGAG
Organism: uncultured bacterium; assembly: GCA_965603035.1. GTDB lineage: Bacteria > Planctomycetota > PUPC01 > DSUN01 > DSUN01 > CAZDNN01. The sequence goes on along the minus strand of CBFDBL010000188.1, from coordinate 1,763 downwards.
CGCATGCTGGGCGTCGCGCCCGCCACGTTCGCCTACCCCTGCGGCCAGAAGTTCGTCGGCCGGGGCGAGGGCGTCGTCAGCTACGTGCCGCTGGTGGCGAGGCACTTCGTCGCGGGCCGCGGGGCCTTCAACGAGTCGCACAACGACCCGCGCTGGTGCGACCCCGCCCAGCTCTTCGGCATGGGCATGGACGACCGGCCCTTCGCCCGTCTCAAGGCGCTCCTCGACCGCGCCGCCGAGGACGACGGCGGCTGGCTCGTGCTCTTCGGCCACGACGTCGGCCCCCAGGGCGGCCATCAGGTCACGCGATCGGACGCGCTCGATGAGCTGTGCGCCTATGCAACCGACGCCGCGAACGGGATCTGGATCGACACCGTGGAAGCGGTTGGCCGGTACGTGGAAGAGCGGACGGGTGGATGAATGGAGGGGTGGATGGAGGGAGGGAGAGAAGAGCGGCCTGGAGCGCGGGCGATTCGCTTCCTCTTCTCTTCCAGCCATCCAATCATCCAGCCATCCATTCATCCACTCGCCCTCGCCCTCGACGTACCGCTGAGCCCTGGACCCATCGCATCGGAGGAATGTCGATGTACCGAGTCGGGCAGAAGGAAATCGACGCGATCGCGAAGGTGCTGCGGAGCGGGAAGGTGTTCCGCTACAACATCGGCGGCGAGTGCGGGCGCTTCGAGCGGCGGTACGCCAAGTACCTGGGCGTCAAGCACGTGATGATGACCTCCAGCGGCACGACGGCGCTCACCGCCGCGCTCGTCGGCGTCGGCATCGGGCCGGGCGACGAGGTGCTCGTGCCCGCCTGCACGTACATGGCCACCGCCGTCTCGGTGCTGGCCGCGGGCGCCATCCCGTGGATCGTGGACATCGACGAGTCGATCACCCTTTCGCCCAAGGCGGTCGAGGCGGCCATCGGGCCGCGCACCAGGGCCATCGTGCCCGTCCACATGTGGGGGCTCGTGTGCGACATGCGCGCGCTCATGCGCATCGCACGCGCGCACAAGCTCCTCGTCGTCGAGGACGCCTGCCAGTGCATCGGCGGCGGCTACCGCGGCAGGAAGATCGGCTCCATCGGCCACGCCGCCGCCTTCAGCTTCAACTACTACAAGCACATGACCTGCGGCGAGGGCGGCGCCGCCATCGCCAAGACCAACCAGGCCGCCGAGCGCATGCGCTGCATGGTCGACTGCTGCCGGTTCTACTGGAGCGGACGCGACAAGGACCTCCGGCCCTTCACCAGCAACGGCGCCCGCGCCTCCGAGCTCGAAGGCGCCATGATGAACGTACAGCTCGACCGCCTCGACCCCATGGTCCGAGCCCTCCGACGACAGAAGCAACGCATCCTCACCGAGACCGCCGACACCGGCCTGGTGCCCATCCAGGCCAACAGCCTCGACTGCGAGTGCGGCTCCCACGTCATGTACATACTCCCCACCGCCGAGCAGGCCGAGCGCTTCGCCGCACTCGCCGGCTGCGGCATCGCCGGCAAGACAGGACGCCACGTCTACACCGAGTGGGACCAGCTCTTCGACCACCGCGGCGCCCACCACCCCGCGCTCAATCCCTACAACCTCGCCGACAACCAGGGCTGCCGCATGGACTACGCCAAGGACATGTGCTCCCCCTCCCTCGACATCCTGAACCGCACGGTGATGCTCGGCAACCACCCCGACCGCCGTCGCCCGGCCGTCACCGCGCTCATCCGCAGGATCCGCGCCGCCGCCAGGGAGGTCCTCGGCACCGACGCCTGACCGCCT
>CBFDBL010000187.1:0-9634 GCA_965603035.1 uncultured bacterium | reverse complement strand
CGGCCCGTCCGGCGCGGCGGTGGTCCGCATCGCGAAGGGGGAGGGCGAGGGGGCCTTCGTCGGCGTGCTCGTGCGCGCGGAGGCGCAGCGGCTCAGGGCCACGCTCGGCCAGCCCGTGCTCGACCTGAAGCGGGCTGCCGACGCGGGCCTGCGCGGCCGGCTCAACGCCTTCCACGTGGGCCTCTCCGACGACCCGGCGGCCTGGCTCGACGTCCCGGCGGCGGAGCTGCTCGCGAGCGGCGACCTGCGCTGCACCCTGCGCGACGCATCGGGCGGCTCGGCGCAAGTCCTCTACCGGCGGGTGCAGCCGGCCCCGCCCAGGCCCGTGCCCGACGGGCGCCGGACCGCGGCGCCGGGCGAGCTGGCCGGCGCCTGGCGCGAGCCCGACGGCGCCGTCACCCACTACGTGAGCCACAAGCACCGCTACGTCGGCCAGCTCGACAGGCTCTCGGCGCGGCTCCGCCGCCTCGGCTTCCGCGCAGGCGACGAGCGCCTCCGCGTCCAGCGCGCCGCGCCCGGCGTCTACCGCGGCACGATGAAGCAGCGCGCCGGCAAGCGCGAGCGCTGGGACGACGTCGAGATCACCGTCCAGGGCGAGCGGCTGACCGCGGTCGCCCTGCGCGACGGCAAGCCGGGCGCGACGCTGCTCACCGCCGCGCGCGTCGGCAGCGGCGGCGGCGCGCCCGACGGCCCACCGCCGGCGGCCCGCGACGACGGCGACCTCGCGGGCCTCTGGCGCGACAGCCACGGCGGGACCGTCCGCTTCGCGCGCGTCGCCGACAGCCGCTACCAGGCCACCATCGTGCGGCTCTCGTCGCGCAACGAGGGCTACGGCTTCACCGTCGGCGAGGTCGGCATCCGCGCCACGCGCACCGGCCGCCACACCTACGAGGGCCAGGTGCTCGCCAGGACCCTCGGCGGCCGCTCCTCCTGGTGGGAGCGCCTCGAGATCGCCGTCTACAAGGGGAGCCTGAAGTACACGCGCCACCAGCGCTCCGGCGGCACCGAGCGCAGCTCGGCGGTGCGCATCCTGGAGGGGGCACAGCCATGAGGTCGGGGCAGAGGGGGAGTGCAGCGGTGAAGGTCCTGGCCGCCATCGCGGTGGTGGTCGGTGTGCTGGGTCTGGTGGCCGCCACCGTGGGCGCGCTGGTGGCGGTCCGCCACTGGCGCGCGAGGGGGCGTGCGCCTGCGATGGAGCGGCCCTCCGCAGCGGGGCAGCTTCGAGCGCCCGGCGAGGCGCAGTGCGAGGCGTTCGCGCGGGAGCTCGAGCGGTCGGTGAATGCTGGGGATGGCAGCTTCCTGGATGGCAGCGTTGACTTCACCGTGCTGATGGATCGGACGCTGGGTGGACGTCGGTTCCCTGCGAGGGTGGTCAAGGAACACACGGCGCAAGTCGCCGGGGCGTTCGACCATGGCTCGAGGCTGGCGGGCATGGTGGAACGGGGCGGTCGGTTCACCTTTCTGCGGCTGCGCCACATCGACGGCGAGGCGCGAGTGCTCTTCCGCATGCTGCTCGACAACTGCGGGTCGAGCTACTACGACTTCGTGCTCGTCGAGCGCAACGGGCAGGTCGCCGTCGCCGACTCGTACACGTTGACGACGGGGGAGTGCTGGAGTGATGGCATGCGGCGTATCCTGCTGCCGCTGCTCACAGAGCAATGCAAGACGCCCCTGGCGAAGGCGCTGACGAGGGAAGCCGAGCTAGCGCGGCACGTCAACAAGCTGGAAGCGATGCTGAAGGCGGGCGACCCGGACAGGGTCCTGGCTCTCTACCGCCAACTGCCGGTATCTCTCCAACGCAACAAGAGTATCCTGTTCATCCGTCTCGTAGCGGCCTCCAAGAAGGGGTGGGCCTCCCCCGAGTACGCCGCCGCGCTCGACGACTTCAAGGCGTGGTTCTCAAGTGACCCGGGTGCGAACGCCATGCTGATCGACCACTACTTCCTCCGCAAGGAGTATGCGAAGGCGCGCGAGTGCATCGATGCCGTTGTGGAGGCCATTGGGCCCGATGCGCATTTGTGCTTTCTACGCGGCGCGACGTTCGTACAGGAAGGCAAGCTCGACCTCGCCGAAGCCGAGTACGAGAAGGGGGTCGCACTCGAGCCGGCCGTTCCCACACCCTACCTCGGCCTGCTCACCGTTGCGGTGAAGCGCGAGGACTGGTCTGCCCTGTCCGCGCTCCTCACCCGTGCCGAAGCAGCCGCGGGGGTCCGCGTGGATAACCTTGAAGCCATGCCGGAGTATGCTGAGTATGTGAAGACGGACGAGTACAAGGCGTGGAAGGCATCCAGGGAGGCAGTGGAGGAGCTACCTGGGGATCCGGTTGAGCGCGAGCCTTGAGCCCGCTTGACGCGGGGCGCGCGCCGGCCTGTCCTTCGCGGCGTCACAAAGGAGATGTGCATGGCCCAGATGACCTCGCACGAGCGGTACAGGCGGATGTTCGAGCACAGGGAGGCGGACCGGGTGCCGATCATCGATAGCCCGTGGGGCGCGACCGTCGAGCGGTGGCATAGGGAGGGGATGCCCAAGGATGTCTCGTACGTGGACTTCTTCGGCCTCGACCGCGTCGCGGGCATCGGCGTGGACAACAGCCCACGGTTCGAGGCGAAGGTGCTCGAGGAGACCGACGACTACCGCATCACCACCACCCGCTTCGGGGGGACGGAGAAGAACTGGAAGCACGCGGCCTCGACCCCCGAGCATATCGACTTCGTCGTCAAAGGCCCCGACGAGTGGCGCAGGGCCAAGGAGCGGATGACCCCGACCCGCGACCGCGTGGACTGGGACCGCCTGAAGGCGAACTACCCGAGGTGGCGCGAGGCCGGCTACTGGGTGCAGGCCGGGCTGTGGTACGGCTTCGACATCACCCACTCGCGGATGGTCGGCACCGAGCGCACGCTCATCGCCATGGCGACCGAGCCCGAGTGGATCGCCGACACGTGGAACCACATGCTCGACCTCGACATCGCGCTGCTCGACAGGGTGTGGGACGCGGGCTATCGCTTCGACGCGGTCGTGTGGCCCGACGACATGGGCTACAAGTACCGCCAGTTCTTCTCGGTCGAGATGTATCGCGAGCTGCTCAAGCCGGCGCACCAGCGGGCGGTGGAGTGGGCGCACAGCAAGGGCGCCGTGGCCGAGCTGCACTCGTGCGGCAACATCAATCCGATGGTGCCCGAGCTGCTCGAGATCGGGCTCGACGGGCTGAACCCGCTGGAGGTGAAGGCGGGGATGGACCCCGTGGCGCTGAAGCGGGAGTACGGCGATCGGCTGGTGCTGCACGGCGGGATCAACGCGGTGCTGTGGGACGACGTGGAGGCGATCACGGCCGAGATGCGGCGGGTCGTGCCCGCGCTCAAGCAGGGCGGCGGCTACATCTTCTCGTCCGACCACTCGGTCCCCTCGGCCGTGAGCCTCGAGAACTTCCGCACCATCACCGACCTCGCCAAGCAGCTCGGGGCATACGCTTGACCGCAGGCAAGCGCTCGATCAGCGAGGCGGTGGGGCCGGTGGGCGAGGGGAGAAAACCCGTGACAACGCTCTCGCCGTGCGCATAATGAGGGCACTGCCGCGGGCTGAGGGCGCCCGCGGCGTCCATCTACCCGCCCAGGACACGCCCGCCGTCCTGGCCGAGCTCACGGCGCGAGAATGCGATCATGCCCCTCCGGCCACACCCGGCGGAAGTCGCTGACGTTGAACGTCACGAGCGCCTCGGCCTCGATCTTCTGCGCCGCGCAGGCGGTCAGCGCGTCGTAGACCATGCCGTCGCCGAGGCCCAGCTCCGCGACCCGCTGGAGCGTGCGATGGTAGTCGTCCGGGGTGAGCGCGACGGTGCCCAGGCCGGCAGTGCTGTCGCGGATGACGCTCCACGCCAGGGCGGGCGGGATCCTCGGCCTGATCGGCAGGGTCGTCAGAGTGCAGTAGGCCTCGGCGAGCGAGTGGGTGGACAAGGCCACCTCGATGTCGCCTGCGACCGCCCTGTCCAGCCAGGGGTACGCCCGCTCGTGGTTGGGGTGAATCTCGACGAAGGCGGGCACCAGGACCGACGTGTCGAGGAGGTAGCTCACGACAGGTCCATCCCGCCGACCTTGCGGGCGCGTTCCTCGCGCTGCTTGCGCTCCGCGTCCAGGAGGTCGCCCTCTGCCTTGCCCGTGAAGACGAGGATGTGGCCCTTCTTCCTGACCAGCGGCGAAGGGACAGCGCGGCGGACGCTGATCCCGCCGTCCTCTTGCGAGATCACCAGCTCCGTCCCGGGCGCGAGGCCGAGGTGGTCGCGGATGGGCTTGGGGATGACGATGCGGCCGAACTTGTCGAGTCTGGTGGTGGCCATGGCGGGGCGCTCCTTCTGTTGGCAATCTACCATGCCAATTGGCAATTGTCGATGGCAATCCGAGACGGCGGCCGGCGCACCTCTGCCCGGAGGGCTTCCAGCATGACACGGGGACCGATGGACCGGCGCGGGCGCGGGCAGGCCGCGCACCGGGGACGACGGGGCCTCGCGATGGCCGTCCTCGCGCTGGCCCTGCTCGCAGGGCATCGAACGGCCGCCGCGGGCGCGGCGAACCAGGGGAAGGAGGGCGGCATGGCTGTCAAGGCAGTCGAGTATGGCTTCCGACACGACCCGATGCAGTGGGTGGCGAAGGACCGGTCGCTCCAGGGGGCGCTGGTGCGAACCCTGGTGCTCGGCGAGCCGAAGCGCGGCGACAGGAAGCTCATCGGGGCCGAGATCGACAAGATCCTCGGCAAGCAGCTCGACGACGGGCGGCTGAGCGACGACCCGAACCACAGCTACCAGTTCACCGCCGAGGCGCTCAGTCGCCTGGCCGAGCTCGGCTGCCCCGCGGACCGGGCCGAGGTGAAGAAGGCCGTCGCCGCCGTCCTGGGCAAGCCGAAGCCCAACCAGGCCGACCCGCACGGCATCTACGACGTGCGCGCCTTCTGCCTGCTCGGCCTCACCGCCCAGCCGAAGTTCCGCGGCCTCGCCCGCGCCGGCCTGAAGAAGGTGATGGCGCGCGAGAAGGAGTGGAGCGACATCACCGAGGGCTGCCCCTGGACGCCCATCGAGCACCTCATCACCCTCTGGCACGGCCGCGAGGCCGCCGACACCGAGCCCTGCGTGGCCAAGGCGCTCCAGTGGCTCGGCGAGGGCCTCAACGACGCGGGCTGCATCAGCTACAAGGACCCCTGGGGCTTCGTCCGCCTCGCCTCCGTCGTCGACCATCCGCTCGCGAGGACGATCCTCGAGAAGGAGATCCCCGTCATCCTGCGCGCCCAGCGGCCCGACGGCGGCTGGGGCGACAGGAGCCTCATCGTCTTCCGCGCCCTGCACAGGCACGGCCTGCTCGAGCCGCTCGGCAAGCGCCCTGCCCTGCCGCCCGACTGGCGGATCGTCAAGACCCTCCCCGCGCCGAAGCCCGACTGCTCGGGCCTGGCCTGGGACGGCACGCTGCTGTGGACGCGGAGCGGGAAGTCGCGCGAGGCCATCGCCGTGTCGCCCGCCGACGGCCGCGTGGTGCGGGCCGTGGCGGTCCGCCTGGAGAAGGTCGGCGGCATCGGCTGGTGGGACGACGGCCTGGCCGTCAGCCAGGGCAAGCCGAAGCGGCTGGTGAAGCTGGACGTCGCGACGGGCAAGGTCGTGCGCGAGATCGCCCTCGACGCGATGGAGTGGATCAACGGCGTCACCCAGGTCGGCGGCAAGCTGGCGGTCGGCGACGGCTTCCTGGGCTGCGTCATGCTCTACGACCCCGCGAAGCCGGCGAAGCCCGTGGGGCGCGTCCTCGGCGGCCCGATCCCCGCGGACCTCGCCACCGACGGCGCCGCCGTCTGGCACCTCGACGTCTGGGCGCCGGCCCTCATCAAGAGCGGCCTCGACCGCCACGGCCACCTGCTCGACTGGGGCGAGAAGCCCTTCGACGGCCGCTGCGACGGCATCGCCCACGACGGGACTCGCCTCTGGGCGCTCGACCGCAAGGGCCAGCGCATCTGCGCCATCGAGAAGAATAGCCCGCATCCACAGAAGCTCCTCGAGAAGGCCGCCATCGACGCCCTCAAGCAGGCCCTCGTCGCGCTTGGCCGATAGGACGCACGGATGCCACGCGAGATGAAGAAGGTCGTCGCGAAGCACCGGCTTCAGGACCTTGACGAGGTCAAGCAGAACCTCGAGTACTGGCTGTCCCGTCTGCCAGAGGAGCGGGTGGCGGAGGTCGATCGCCTTCGGGCGATGCTCCACGGCGGCCCTCGGGAGCTCAAGAAGGGCGCGAGGGTCATCCACCGGTCGCGCGTGGGGCGCGACGAGGCCGAGGATGCCGAGGGCCCACGTGGCTGAGCCGGCAGCTCCCTCGTGCGCCAGTTCCACTTGACAGTACCGCCAAAAGACGGTATAAGCGGCTTCACGTTGCAAGGAGGAGCGCCACATGGTCTTGGGTAAGGAAGAGCCGCGGCAGGCGCAGGACACCGATCTGAAGAAGGCCATCGCCATCGGCCTCGACGAGGCGATGACGGCGCTCGAGGAAGCCTTCTACGATCTCACCGACGAGCAGGCCGCCAGCTTCCCACTGCCCGACCGCCACAATATCGTGACACTGGTCGAGCACTGCCTCCAGTGCCTGGACCTCTACGGCTGCGAGGTCCACGGCCGCCCGCTCACCCTCGAGCCCGAGGAGCGGTTCGACATCTGGCACTTCTCGCCGGAGCAGCTCCGCCCGCAGATGACCGACCTGCCGACCGTGGCCGTCGAGCGCGAGCGTCTGGCCGCCGTACGCGCCCCGATCATGGAGGCCCTCGAAGAGGCCACGCCCGATGATCTGGCGCTGCCGAATCCGGAGTCCTGGTGGTTCGAGGAGAACCCGACGCGGGTGCGCGCCGACGCCTACCTGCGCACCATCTTCCACACGATGGCCCACGTCCGCCAGATCTGGATGCTCCGCGGCGTCATGGGCCTCACCGACAAGGACGGCTGGCCTGTCCAGCACTGGGCGTAGCCCCGGCGGTCCACTGGCGACACGGAAAGACAGGGCCGGCTCTGGCGTCTGCCGAACCGATGAGACCTATGGGACCAATAGGACCTATACGACCGAGCCATGGATATCCGTGAGAAGCTGACCGTGCTCGCCGACGCCTCGCGCTTCGACCTGTCGTGCGCCTGCGGCACCAAGTCGAACGACGACCACCGGCGGCGCGGGCCGGACGGCATGTGGCTCTACCCCGTCGCGCTGCCCAGCGGCGGCACGTCCATCATGCTCAAGACGCTGCTCTCGAACGCCTGCGCGAACGACTGCCGCTACTGCCCCTTCCGCTCCCAGGTCGACACCCGCCGCTGCACCCTCTCCGCCGAGGAGGCGGCGAAGCTCTTCATCGAGTTCGTCCGCCGGCTGGGGATCCACGGTCTGTTCCTCAGCTCCGGTGTGGTGCGCGACGCGGACCACACGATGGAGCGGATGACCGCCGTGGCCCGCATCCTGCGGCGCAGATACGAGTACGGCGGCTTCATCCACCTGAAGGTGCTGCCCGGCGCGTCGGACGCGGCGATCGAGGACGCCGTGTCGCTGGCGAACGCGGTGTCGCTGAACGTCGAGGTGCCGACCCGCTCGACCTTCGCCGGGCTGTCGGCGACCAAGGACTTCGACCGCGACGTCGTGCGCCCCATCAAGCTCATCAGCCGCCTCACGGCGCGCGGGATGCCGCGCTCGCGGGTGAAGCAGACCACGCAGTTCATCGTCGGCGCCTCGACGGAGCGCGACGCCGAGATCGTCGAGGCCATGGGCCGGCTCTACGGCCGGTGGGGCCTCAGCCGCTGCTACTTCAGCGCCTACCAGCGCGGCCTCGGCGACCCCGACCTGCCCGGCGAGCGCGACCCGCGCCTGTCGCCCGAGCAGTCGCTCACCCGCGAGCACCGGCTCTACCAGGCCGACTGGCTGCTGCGGAAGTACGGCTTCGGGCCCGACGAGATCCCCTTCGAGCCCGACGGCAGCCTGTCGCTGGACCTCGATCCCAAGGAGGCCTGGGCGCGCCGCCACCCCGAGCGCTTCCCGCTCGACGTCAACCACGCGAGCCGCGAGGCGCTGCTCCGCGTCCCAGGCCTCGGCCACGTCACCGTCCGCCGCATCCTCGAGCGCCGCAGGGCCGGCCGGCTGCGCGCCATCGAGGACGTCGGCCGGCCGGGCAAGCTCCTGCGCAAGGCCGCCGCCTACCTCGACTTCGGCTATGCGATCTCGGCCAATCGCTCTCGGTAATGCAGGAAGTTGGCCCACGAGATGTCGGGCGGCAGGGCGTGGTCGCAGCCGGGGACGTAGCCGCCTTCGAGGATCAGGTCGCGCTTCTCGTCGATCATGGCGTCGATCGCCTCGGGGGTGCTGGCGAGGATGCGCTTGTCCATCCCGCCGCCCATGACGAGGTCGCGGCCGAACTCGCGGCGGAGCTTCACCACGTCCATCCCGGCGGCGACCTCCATCGGGTAGATGTAGTTGATCCCCGCCTCGAGCCAGATGGGGATCAGCTCCTCGACGTTGCCGTCGCTGTCGAGCATCACGATGTCGATGCCCGCGCGGTGCAGCAGGTCGGTGACCTTGCGGTAGTTGGGCAGCATGAGCTTGCGGACGTGGGCGGGCGAGATCAGGCTCGCGGTCTTGTAGGCCATGTCCTCCCACATCACGGCGAAGTCGAACTGCACGTCGAAGACGACCCGCTCGAGCACCGCGACCGTGAGGTCGCCGAGGTGGTCCATCATCATCTGGATGAAGTCGGCGTCGTCATAGAGCATCACCGCGATGTTCTCGACCCCCATCCAGTCGCGGATCCAGCCGAAGATCGAGCCGGCACTCACCCCGAGCGGGAAGTCGCGGACCGCGTACTGCTCGACCAGCGACTCCCAGTGCATGGAGATGCGGCACGGGCTGTCGGGGGCGAGGCGCGGGAGGAACTCGCGTTCCCAGACCTCCCGGTCGCGGAGCGGGAACTCGATGTACTGAGGCATGTTCGGCTCGACGCAGTGGCGGAACTTCTTCTTGATCCCGCCCTCGCGGCTGTCGCGGTAGATCTCGTAGTCCTCGGTCTCCTCGAGGACCTCGTAGTCCCAGCGATAGGCAAGGCCGACGTTGACGGGTGCGGTCTCGAAGCGGTCGTAGCCGACGATGCGCGCGTAGCTGTCGTCGAGCGGGAGCCCCTCGCGCTGCCACCGTCGCACCGTCTCGGGGAAGGCCCGCATCTCGTGACGGAAGAGCCGGTCGCTCGGCTCGTAGTGCGTCACCGCCCGATACCGTTCGCGGCTCGCCATCGGCTCGTCCTCCGGAAGGGGTGTTCGCGCGAGGATTGTAGACCGCCACCGCCGGAATGCAAAGGCGTTCCCCGCAGCCCCCAGCCCGCCACGCGGACAGGGCGGCCAGGACGAGGAGGCGTCCGATCCAGGCTGCCATGGGCTACTCCCTCGGGGCCGGCGCGTCGGGTGCCGGGGGCCGCAGCAGCTTGAACGAGTCGATGAACCGCTGCGTCTCGACGCGCATGGGCTCTGCCGCGCGGATGCCGGCCATGATCTGGTAGAGGCGCCTGCCGACCATGAACAGCCGGTTTGTCACGGCCACCTCCACGCCGTCCTCGACCATGAGGATCTCGAGCTCCAGGCCCTCGTGGCCCTCGACCG
>CBFDBL010000186.1:0-9636 GCA_965603035.1 uncultured bacterium | reverse complement strand
AGGACCCCGCCCGGCGCCCAGGCGCCGCTCGACGGCCCGGGCGAGGCGGCGCCGGCCGCCCTCGACGTCGGCACGGTCACGACGAGCAGGCTGGGCGACGTGGACCGCGACGGCGCCCCCGCCGCGCTCGACCTCGCACACGTCAAGGCCGCCATCCTCAAGGGACTGACCTCGGACGACACCGTCGCCTGGCCCTGCGACCTCGACGGCGACGGCGACCTGGACAGCGACGACCTCGCCGCGGCCAAGAGCGCGGCAATGGCCCACTAGCAGGCCGAGCACGGCCGCCGCGGGCTTCGCGAAAGATCCCGCATTCGCGACGCCCTTATGCTATAATGTGCGGCAACCACCCGTCAGGAGGGAGACGCATGAGAAGCGCCGTCGTCAAGCTCGTCAGTGGCTGGCTCGCGATCGCGGTGCTCGGCGCCCAGGCCCTTGGCGCCGCCGCCCCCCGGCCGCCCCTGGCGCCGCCGCCGCCCGCGCCGAGGCCCCCCATCGTCCGACCGCCCAGGACAGTGAGCGGCCAGCTCCCCGAAGGCCCCGAGACCCCCGCCGACAAGCTGCCCGCCCAGTACTTCGCGACCATCGGCGAGACCGAGATCCAGTACAGGCAGTGGGCGAAGGCCGAGGCCGCCTTCTCCCAGGCATGCCAGCGCGAGACCGACCCCGCACGACGCGCTCCCTATGCCTACCGACTCGGCCAGCTCCACATGCGCAAGAAGGAATACGACAAGGCACTCCCCCTCATCGAGCAGGCCGTCGCCAACATCAAGGGCGCCGCCCGAAGCTACGACTCCCGTCGCTACCGCATGACCCTCGCCTCGCTCTACGAGAAGGTCGGCAAGCCCGAGAAGGTCGAGGCCGTCTACCAAGACTGGCTGGCCACCGCCACCAACCGCTACGAGAAGGACCTCGCCCGACGCCAGCTCCTGAGCTTCTGGAAGCGCACGGGCAAGCTCGACGAGGTCATCAAGCGCTACGAGACCCTCGCCGCCGCGAAGCCCCCCGACAGCGACGCGCTCGCCACACTCCGCCTCATCTACACCAGCGTAAAGCCCGACCCCGCCAAAGCCCTCGAGGTGACCGAGAAGCTCGCCGCCGCCAACCCCGACGACCGCGACACCGCGCTCTACCTGGTGAGCGCCTACGAGCGCACCCGCCAGTACGACAAGGCCATCCCCCTCCTCGAGCAGCTCATCGCCAAGAACCCGCGCGACGCCAGCTTCCTCGCCACCCGGCTCGTCGAGCTCTACGTCCAGAGCGACCAGCGCGACAAGGCCGTCGCCTACGCCAGGACCATGCTCGAGAAGCAGCCCAAGAACGCCGACACCCACAGCCGCGTCGCCGCCATCTTCCAGCGACTCAAGCTCATCGACGACGCCCTCGCCGAGTACGAGGCCGCCGCTGGACTCGCCGCCACACAGTCCCAGCGCGACCGCTACATGCTCTCGGCCGCTCACGCCGCACGCCGCGCCAAGAAGTACGCCAAGGCCGAGCAGCTCGCCAAGACCCTCGCCGCCAGCACCTCCAAGCTCACCGCCGCTCAGGCCAAGCGCCTGCTCTTCGACCTCTACGAGGAGCAGAACAAGCTCGACCAGCTCGAGCTCGCACCCAGGAAGAAGGGCGACAAGTAGCCCCCTGCCCTGCCCGCTTGCGCCGCCGTACAAAGATCCCGGTGAAAGATTCCGACCGCAGGGCCACTCCCTGATAGTGGGAAGCGGGCCGCCGCCGGCCGCCCGCCCCGCTGCCAGGGAGACGTGCGATGGCCGCGAAGATCGCCGGGTTCCTCTTCCGCCACGCCACCGTGTGGCTGCTCGTCGGCGTCGCCGCAGTGTGTGGCGCCTACCACGTCGTCAAGCCCGCCGCGCCAACCCTCACCGCGCGCCAGCACGCCATGGCCGACGAGCTGGCCCGCCAGGTCACCGCCTGGCTCGGCGGCCTGGAGCCCGTGCGGCAGCCGACGGCGTTCCTCACCCTGGGCCGCGACCGCTTCGGCGCCGTCTCCGATCGGCTGCGGTCGGTGCTGTGGCAGAGCGATCGCTTCGACCTGGTGGACCGCGCGCTGGGCGAGAAGCTGGCGCAGCGGCTCGCCTGGCGCCGGCCCGCGGTCGACACCCGCGCCGACGCGGTCGAGCGGGCCAGGTCTCTCGGCTGCGTCTATGCGCTGTGGGGCAGGGTCGGCGAGTTCTCCGACCTGGGCGACGCGGCACGCCTCGCCGTGGACGTCGAGCTGGTCCGCACCGCTACCGGCGAGCGCGTGCTCGCCAGATCGTTCGACGTCCGCCGCGGCGCCGCGCCGCGCGCGCCCGCCGCGGCGAGCCCTCCCGCCTCGCGCGCTCCGGGCGTCTGCTCTCTCCCAAGGCGGCCGCTCCCCTGGGCCGCGGCCACCCTGGCGCTGCCGCTGCTCACCTGCCCACTCGCCAGGCGCGTGCTGCGCGCCGAGCGCCACGGCGCGACGCTGGCGCTGCTGACGGGCTACGTGCTCGCGAGCGTCGTCCTCGCCTACGGCCTCGTGGCGTGGGGCGAGACGGGCTGGCTGGCCGGCCTGGTGCTGCTCGCGGCGTTCGGCCTGGCGCTGCTCTACGACTGGCAGGCCCTGAGCACGATCGAGGCGCTGAACCACTGAGGAGGCCCGCGGCAGCGATGGGGACGAGCACGCCGAAGATGATCGTCCACGAGGTGGACCCGCGCCCCAGGCTCGTGCGCTACGAGGCCCTGCCCGCCAGCGGGCTGCTCGGGCGGGCCCCGCGCCGGTTGGCCGTCGGCCCGCTCGAGGTGGCGCTGCTGCACCGCGGCGGCAGGGTGTGGCTGCGCGCCCCCGCAGGGTCCGCGGACGAGCTGGTGACGCTCGCAGACCGCGGCGAGCGCGTGCTGATGGTGCCGCGCGAGCTCCGCGCGCTCGTGTCGCTGGAGGGCTGCCGCTTCGCCGACGGCTGCGCCGGCACGGTGAGCCTGTGGGCTCACGGCGCGATCGTCGGCACCGACCGACCCACAGACCACCCCCTGACGCGGGACCCGCTGGCCGTCGCGAGCGAGTCGGGCTTCCTGCGGCGGCTGCGCGACACCCTCTGGCAGGGCTTCGGCCCCGACCTGCTCGAGCTGGTCGCGCGCATCGACCCCGACGCACGCACCCGCACGATCGCCACGGCGCGGGCACTCCGGGGCTTCGTCCGCCGCGACGACGTGCGGGCCGCGCTGCGCCGCGACGGCCTCTTCGCCTTCACCGACGAGCTGAGGGTCCACGCCGTCGAAGTGCCCGAGCGCGACGCCGTGCACCGCGCGGCGCTCGAGGCCTCGGGCAGGCCCCTCGGCCTCGTCGCCACCTGGCGCGCACTCGACGAGCACGGCACGCTCAACCCCCGCCTCAGCCCCCTCGAGGCGCTGCCCACCGGCACCTGGCTCGACGTCGCCGTCACCGCGACCCGCGACGCCTGGGTCTACGTGCTCGTGAAGGGCTCGAGCGGGCGCTGGCAGTGCCTGGTGCCCGACCGCGACGCGCTCGTCGCCATCCCCCGGCCGAACCGCCAGCGCGCAGGCCGCACCGTCCGCTGGCCCGGCAGCAGCCGCCGATACCCCGACAAGCCCTACTGGCGGCTCGACCGTCGCCCGGGCACCGAGCGCATCGTGGTCGTCGCCTCGCTCGATCGGCTCGATGGCCGGCTCGACCGGCTCCTCAACCGCCGGGGCATCGGCGCGGCGCGCGCGCAACTCGGGCCCCGCACCGTCCGCCGCGACAGCGCCGCACCCAGCTACCGCCAGGCGACCGAGTGCCTCGTCGGCGACGGCGCGGTCATGCAGGAGCTCGTCGTCGAGCACCGCGCCTCGCTTTCTCGCACGGGACGTGAAAAAGCGCCCGCGCCGCTGGCGTCTGTACCGCTGGAGCCGCTTCGCTGACGCTGGAGGAGAGGAACCCGCGAATGCACGCGACGCTGAGCGATGCCCGAAGCCAGGAAGCCGCCTACCTCGGCGGCGTGCGCGCCAACCTCGAGCGGCACGGCGCCGCGCTCGCCGCCGAGGCCGTCGGCCTCCAGCGCGCAGCGGTCGCCGTCAGCGCCGGCGACGGCTACCGGCTCGTCCGCGACCGCGCGCTCCGCGCCGGCCTCGACCCCGACGCCGCCGCGCCGCTGCCCGCCAACGGCGAGCTGTGGGCGATGCTGACCCGTGGTCGGCGGGCGGCGCTCCACGTCTTCGTCAAGAGCTTCGCCGGCTCGCAGTGGCTTCGCGAGGCCGGCTGCGGCCTGCCTGGCAGCGCGGACGAGGAGGTCGCGGCCTATATCGCGACCGCGCTGCGGCGCATCGGCGCCGTCCCGTGCCTGTTCGCGCTCTTCGCCCCAGGCGGCTGGCCCGCGTCGGTGCGTCAGCGGGCACACGCGGGCGACGACGTCCAGGTGCTCCTGAGCCGCGTCGCCCCCGAGGCCGACGGGGACCTGTGGTGCGGCCTGTCGGGCGGCGACTACGGCTGGCAGGCCTGGCTGTGCCTGACGCCGATGAGCCTCGAGCGTCGCACCACGTGGTGCGCGGGGCGGCTCGACGCCGACCCGACGCTGCGGCGCGACGGCGTGCTGGCGCTCGGCGACGCCGTCGCGCGGCTGGGCCTCCCGCCCTCGGTGGGCGGGCGCCTGGTCGAGGCAACGTGCTCGGACGCGAGCTGGAGCTACCGCGCGGGCCGCACGTCGAGCGGCGCGCGCTTCATCGAGCGGAAGGTGAGGTGATGGCGATGAGTCCGCTGCGCAGGATCTGGGACTGGCTGCGTCGGCTGCTCGGCCGCCCGCGTCAGGCGCCCGAGACGCCGCCCGAGCGCCTGACACGCGCCCAACTGGCCCGACAGCTCGCCGTGAGGCGCACCGAGCACAGACGCCTCGCCTGGCACGAGGCCCAGCGGGCGCTCGCGCAGGCCGGGCAGACGGGCGACGCCAACGTGGTCGAGCGCGCGCGCCACGACGCGCGCGTGGCCCACGACGACTACGAGGCCGCGCAGGCCGACGAGCGGGCCGCCCGCGACGACGTGGACGCCGCCAAGGCCGCACTCCCGCCCGAGGCCGAGCCCGTCGCCGTGACCGCCGGCGAGCTCGATGCGGTCATGGAGAGCCGCTACAAGGCGCACGCCTCGCGCAGAGAGCGCCAGGACGCGCTCGCCGTCCACCGAGCCCTCGACAGGGAGATGCAGCGCGACCTCGCACGCGACCACGGCGTCGTCCGCGACCAGGCCCCGCCCGAGCCCGCCGCCGAGCGCCAGGCCGCCGCCGCCGATCACGAGGAGAAGGTCCCCGCCTAGCCTCGCCCGTGCGGGCGAGGTGGTCGCTGCGGCGGGGCCCGCCAGTTGCACAGGAGGCCCACGATGGCCGCGACGAGGAAGCAGAGCCTGTTCCAGCGGTTCATGACCATCCTGCGGAGCCGCAAGTTCAGCGCCGACCAGAAGCGTGTGGAGCTGCGCCGGCTGATCTCGCAGCTCAGGGACCAGGAGGGCACGCTCGAGTACCGGGTGCGGAAGCTCGAGAAGGAGCGCGACTGGCTCATCCAGCAAGGCACGCAGGCGGCCCACGAGTGCGACGGCCGGCGGCGTCGCCGCGCCGCTCAGAAGCTCGACCTCAACAAGCTCAAGCTCGCGCAGTACTACTGCCGCCTCGACCACGTGGCCAAGGCGCTCTTCATGTGCGAGGCCGTCCTCGTCGAGATCGACACCCAGCTCCCCGAGGGGGTCGGCACCCTGCTCGGCGCCGTGGCCGTCGCGCTCGAGGACGACGAGCTGGGCGCCTGGCTCGAGGACAGCAGCATCTCCTTCGAGATGGTCCAGGAGCGCATCGAGGCCAGGCTCGCATCGGTCCGCACGGGCATCGCCGGCAGCCCCGAGATGCGCGAGACCCCGACCGACACCGAGCGCGTCCTCATCGAGATGGCCCAGCGGGAGAAGAACGGCGACACCGAGGGCGCGCGCCGCGCGCGCGAGGCCCTCGCCATCAAGCCCGAGGACCAGGCGGCCGAGCTCGACGAGCTCGCCCCCGTCGAGGTCTGACCGGACCCGCGAGCCGCCGCGGCCGCTCCTGCACGGGAGACGACACCGATGGCCGACACCGAGACCTACGCCTGGGCACTGGGCGACGCGGCGGCACGCAAGGAGCGCGAGGCCCGCCGATTGGAGGCAGCCGGCGACCCCGCCGGCGCCGCCCGAGCCCTGGGCGCCGCCGCACGCTACCTCGGCGAGAGGGCCAAGCGCGAGTTCCAGCAGAGCGACCGCGTCCGCCTGTTCCGCAAGGCGAACCAGCGGCGGGAGCAGGCCGCGCGGCTGGCGCGGGGCGAGCGCGTCTTCGCAGAGGCCGACGGACCCCAGAGCGAGAGCGTGCCAGCCGCCGACGAGTACAGGGCCTCGGTGGACGAGCTGATCGTCCGCTCGCCGGTGACCTGGGACGACATCGCGGGCATGGAGACGACGAAGGAGAGCCTGAAGTACTCCCTCGGCCTGCTGTGTGCCCAGTGGCCCGAGGGGGTGCGGGCGCTCGACGCGGACCGCGGGCTGCTCTACGGCCCGCCCGGCACGGGGACGACCCTGCTGGCCGCGGCCTCGTCGTCGATGCTCGGCGCCACGTTCTTCAACGTCAAGTGCTCGAACCTCCTGAGCAAGTGGTTCGGCGAGAGCGCGAAGCTGATCTCCGCGCTCTTCGCCCGCGCGCGCGGCGAGGCCGACACGGGCGCCGCACTCGTGTTCATCGACGAGGTGGACGCGCTGTGCCGCCGGCGCCAGAGCGCGGGCGACAGCGGCGCCGAGCGCCGCATCCTCTCCACCCTGCTCGCCGAGCTCGACGGCCTCGCCGACAAGGGCCACCGCACCCGCGTCATCATCATCGCCGCCACCAACCGGCCCCAGGACATCTCGGCGCCCGTCCTCGAGCGGTTCGACGAGCACATCCTCGTCCCGCTGCCCGACCTCGCGGCGCGCAAGGAGATCCTCCGCATCCACGTCGAGCCCACGGGCTACACCCTCGCCGACGACGTCTCGTACGACCGGCTCGCGCGCCGCACCGAGCGCTTCAGCGGCCGCGCGCTCAAGTACGTGTGCAAGCAGGCCGCCAAGGCCATGCTCCGCGACCTCAACGGCGTGGTGCCCGAGCTCGTGGACGCGGCCGACATCGCGAACTACACCGTCGGCACGCGGCCGCTGCGCGCCAGCGACTTCGAGCTGGCACTGCGCAAGTGCCGCCCCTCGACCGCCAACATGCGCGACTACACCCGCTGGCGCGAGCAGGTCGTCGGCGGCGAGATCGCCTGACCGCTACCGCGAAAGGGACACCCCATGACCCTGTTCCCGAGCAAGGCCGAGCAGCAGGCCCGACGCAACGTCGCCATCCGCATGGGCAAGCGCACCATCCGCCGCTACATCGGCGAGTGCCACAGGATGGGCCGCACCTACCTCGCCATGGCCCGCAAGGCCGTCGCACTCAACGACGACGCGGCCAGCAGGCAGTACCTCTACCAGACCTACCTCTACGACCAGCAGGGCGAGCGCTGGGAGCGCTTCCTGCTCCGCATGGAGGACCTCGTCCTGCGCGGCGAGATGAGCGGCGCCATGGGCGCGCTCGTCCAGAGCGTCCAGGCCCTCAGCCGCCAGATCCGCGCCAACGTCTCCCCGCGCCAGATGGCCAGGGCCGTGGCCAACATCCAGGGCGACGTGGCCCGCCTCGAGATGGCCGAGGAGCAGCTCACCGACATGATGGCCACCCTCGACCTCGGCGTCGGCGTCGCCATGGCGGAGGGCGAGGCCCCCGAGATCCCCGAGGAGGCCCGCGAGCACATCGACCGCGCGCACGCCGACCTCCGCGACGAGCTGGGCGTCGAGGAACGCCTCGCTCGGCCCGCCGCCGTCGCGGCCAGCCAGCCCGCCGACGAGCCGGACACCCGGCTCGCGCAGGGCATGGAGAGGCTCCGCGCACTCAAGGCCACACTCCAGAAGCAGCCGTGACGCCGCGCGCCCCTCGCCCCGGGCGCAGCAACCGGAGAGGCCCGATGGCAAGCCCCCTGGCCGAGCTCCTCGCCAGCTTCGAGCGATACAGCCACGAGGCCGCCCGCGCCTGCGAGGCGGGCGACCTGGCGCGCGCGCGGGAGTACCTGCTGCTCGCCGCCGACAGGATGCTGGCCCTCGCCCGGCGCACCGACGGCCCGCTGCGCGACGTGCGGACCGGGAACGCCCACGCGATCCTCGACGCGGTCGAGGCCATCGACGCCCGACGCGGGGCGCAGGCCGTCGGGCAGCACGGGGCTCCGGCCAGCGGCCCCTGGCAGGCCGTGGCCGACACGGGGGTCCGGCTCGACGACGTGGCCGGCCTGGCGGAGGCCAAGCGCCTCGTCTACGCCATGATTGTCCGCCCGCTGCTCGACCCCGAGGGGGCTCGGCGCTGGCGCAAGCGCGTCGGCGGCGGCGTCCTGCTCTACGGGCCGCCAGGCACAGGCAAGACCCTCTTCGCCCGAGCCCTCGCCGGCGAGCTCGGGGCCGTGTTCCTCAGCGTCGCGGGCGGCGCGGTGCTCAGCAAGTGGTTCGGCGAGGCCGAGCGCAACGTGGCCGCGCTGTTCGCCGAGGCCGAGCGCCACCCGCGCTGCGTGCTCTTCTTCGACGAGGTGGACGCCATGCTGCCCGCCCGCGGCCACGACCAGCCCCACATGAGCCGCGTGGTCGCCGCGTTCCTCGCCGCGATGGACGGCATCGCCGGGCGCCAGGACGGCCTGCTGCTGCTCGGCGCGACCAACCGCCCCGACCGCCTCGACCCCGCCGCCCTCCGGCACAACCGCTTCGAGCGGCACCTCTACATCGGCCTGCCCGACCGCGCCGCACGCCGCGCGATCCTCGCCCACCGACTCGATGCCGTCCCCCTCGGCCCCGACGTCGAGCCCGACCGCCTCGCCGACCAGCTCGACGGCTACAGCGGCGCCGACATCGAGGCGCTGTGCGGCGAAGCCACCAGCCACGCCTGGGACCGCGAGGAAGCCCGCGGCCGCCGCGCCGCGCTCTCCGCCGACGACCTAGCCGCCGCACTCGAACGCATCAAGCCCTCCGTCGCCCCCGCCGACCTCGTCCGCTACGACGCCTTCCGCCGCCGACAGGGCAGCGCCCCGCGGTACGATCTCGCGCCGTAGGCCGAACTGGCAGCTCCCGAGCGACGCGCCGCGCGTGCCCTGGCAGACGGACGATCCGTTGCGGGCGGCCCAGCCCGTCACCGCACTGGTGGCTCGGCGGGCGAGGACCCCGCGCCCACGACGACGAGCGCCGTCGCCCGCCGGTCGCCCACCCGCAGCGTCACCGTGTAAGAGCCGGGCATCGTGTAGGTGTGATCGACCAGGACACCCTCCGCGACCGTGCCGTCCCCGAAGTCCCACTGGCACGCGTCCCCAGGCTCCACCCCCAGCGCCAGCGCCTGCACGAGCAGCGGCGCCGCGCCCTCGGCCGGCGTCACATCCAGGTCCAGCGGCTCCGTCGTCAGCGCCATGGTCCCCTGGTCGGGGATGGTGAACGCGATGTCGTCGGTAGTCATCACGGTGGCCCAGTCGCCGCTGTCCGGGTCGTTCTCGTGGAAGCTCTCCTCGGTCACGAACAACCGCACGCTGTAGGTGCCGGCAGGCAGGGCCACTTGCCCGGGCAGCGCGCGGCCA
>CBFDBL010000185.1:0-9658 GCA_965603035.1 uncultured bacterium | reverse complement strand
GGTGGGGGCCCTTTGCATTGCTTATGCAGAGGTCAATAGGAGATTGGTCAAGGGGACCGAGTTCGAGGGAATCGGCTTCCACACGCTACGGCACAGCTTCAGCAGCAACCTCGCGCGCGCCGGCGTGGACGACCGAATGATCGATTACTTCATGGGACACCAGACCGAAGAGATGCGTCGTCGCTACCAGCATCTGTTCCCACGCGACAAGCGAGATGCGATCGAACGGCTGGACTACTAGGGGGCACGGTGAGACCCGCGCGAGTCGGTCGTAGGGATAGCATGGGCCTCCCACCAGCCCACTCCTCCTCCGGAACAAGATGGCGTCGCGAACTCCGGCAACCGCACCCACGCCGGCAGCACACAAGGAGCATTCCAGTTGACCTGGCCTGGGCCCGGTAGACGCCGTTCCACGTTGCGTCATGTGACATCTTGTGGCAGATCTTGGGCACATGTCGGGCACATGCGGGCGAGACGGACGAGTCTCTCGCATTGAAGCCGAGACAACTGCATGTTTGGAAGTGCTTATCAGGTAGGCAGTTAGGCTGGTGCCGAAGGGGGGACTCGAACCCCCATGGGCGTTAAAGCCCACTAGGTCCTGAACCTAGCGCGTCTGCCAATTCCGCCACTTCGGCGTCGGGCGACATCCTCCACAGTCTAGCCATTCTGCGGTCGGGAGTCAAGATCGCGTTGCGTGTTGCAGGGTCTGCGGGCTTCTGGTACCATCGCGGGTGCCATGGCCGATCGAGCGGCGCTGCGGATCCTGGATGCCAACGCGAACCGCGCGCGCGAGGCGCTGCGGGTGGCGGAGGACTATGCGCGCTTCGCACTCGACTCCCCCCGACTGACCGACGCGCTGAAGGCCCTGCGCCACCGCCTGCGGGCACGCCTCGACGCGCTCGGCGTGCCCGCCGCCGCGCTCCTGGCCGCGCGCGACACCCCTGGCGACGTCGGCACCCGCCTGACCGCCCGAGCCGAACGGACCCGCACCGACGCCGCCGACGTGGCCCGCGCCGCGCTCAAGCGGCTCGAGGAGGCCCTCCGCTCGCTCGAGGAGTTCGCCAAGACCCTCGACGCCGACGCCGCCGGGGGCATCGAGGCGCTCCGCTACGCCGCCTACGACCTCGAGCGCCAGCTCTTCCGCGAGCCCGCCGCGCCGCTCGCCGACGCGCGCCTCTACGTGCTGCTCGACCCCGAGGTCGCGCGCGGCGGCGACGTGGTGGCCGCGGGCCGCGCGGCGCTCCGCGGCGGGGCCGACGTCGTGCAGCTCCGCACCAAGGGCGTGCCCGACGCGCGGTGGCTGGCCTGGGCACGGGCGCTCCGCGAGGCGACCCGCGAGCACGGGGCGCTGCTGCTGGTCAACGATCGCGTCGATATCGCGCTGGCGAGCGACGCCGACGGCGTGCACCTCGGCGCCGGCGACCTGCCCCGGCGCGAGGCCCGGCGGCTGCTCGGCCCGGACAAGGTCGTCGGAGCGACGGCCAACACGGTGGCGCTCGCGCAGCGGGCCGAGGCCGAGGGGGCCGACTACGTGGGCTGCGGGGCCATGTTCTCGAGCTCGACGAAGCCGGCCCGCGAGGCCGTGGGGGTGCGGCGATGGGCCGAGGTGGCCGGCGCGGTCCGCATCCCGGTGTTCGCCATCGGCGGCATCTCGCTCGAGCGGCTCGAGGCGCTGCTCGCGGCGGGCTGCAAGCGAGTGGCCGTGTGCGCGGGCATCGTCGCGGCCGACGACGCGGAGGCGGCGACGCGGGCCTTCGCCGAGAAGCTCAAGGGGGAGGCGCGTGCTTGACGACCACCGGATCCTGCTGCTGACCGACGGCAGGCTCGGGGTGTTCACCTCCAAGACGGCGACGTGCATCCTGCGCTACCGGCCCGAGCGCGTGGCCGCACTGCTCGACCGCGAGCGGGCGGGCACCGACCCCGCCGAGGCGCTGGGCGTCGGCCGCGGCATCCCCATCGTCGCATCGGTCGCCGAGGCGCTATGCTACGGGCCCACGTGCCTGCTCATCGGCGTCGCGCCCGTCGGCGGCGGCCTCGAGGACCACTGGCGCGCCCTGCTCCGCGACGCCATCGCCGCCGGCCTCGACGTGATCAGCGGCCTACACCTGATGCTCAACGACGACGACGAGCTCGCCGACCTCGCCGCCCAGCACGGCGTGACCCTCCACGACGTCCGCCGACCGCCCGACGACGTCCCCATCGGCCGAAACCTGGCCCACGCCCTGCCCGTCAAGCGCGTGCTCTGCGTCGGGACCGACTGCAACACGGGGAAGATGGTCGCGGCCTTCGAGCTGACCGAGGCGCTCCGCCGGCGCGGCCGCGACGCCCGATTCATCGCCACGGGGCAGACCGGCATCATGCTCAGCGGCTACGGCATCGCCATCGACAGGGTCGTCAGCGACTTCGTGCCCGGCGCCGTCGAGCTCATGCTCCGCGAGCACCAGGACGCCGAGGTCGCGGTCATCGAGGGCCAGGGCTCGCTCATCGAGCCGGCCTACTCGGGCGTGACCCTCAGCCTGATCCACGGCTCCGCGCCCGACGCCATGGTGCTCGTCCACCACGCCACCCGCACCACGCTCATCCATCACGACGCCGTGCCCATCCCGCCGCTGCCCGAGCTCATCGACCTCCACGAGCGGGTCACCCAGCCGCTCCACCCCTCCAAGGTCGTCGGCATCGCGCTCAACACCGTCGGACTCGACGACGACGGGGCGCGAGCCGCCGTCGAGCGCGTCGAGGCCGACCTCGGCCTGCCGGCGACCGACGTCGTCCGCTTCGGCCCCGACCGGCTCGCCGACGTCATCGAGACCATCCTGTGACCCACTCCCGCTCATCCCCCCACCCTGTCATTCCGAGCGAAGCCCGGCTGGACGGGCGAAGTCGAGGAATCTCTCTTCGTTGCTTCGTCACGCGGAGAAGACCGACGGCTCGCGAACGAGCCGCCGAGGAGAGATCCCTCGACTCCGCTGCGCTCCGCTCGGGATGACACGGGGTGGAGTCCCTGGGGTGACAGACTGCGAGGGCTCGTGCACATGAAGCTGACGGTCGCCGACCTCGACCTGGCGCTGCGCCACACGTTCCGCATCTCGCGCGGCGCCATCGACGTGGCCCGCAACGTGCTCGTGCGCCTCGAGCACGAGGGCCTGACGGGACTCGGCGAGGCCCATCCCCCGGACTTCTTCGGCGAGAGCCGCGAGAGCGCCAAGGCCCTGCTCGCGGCCCTCGGCGGCGCACTGCGCGGGGATCCTGCGGACATCGACGCCGTGCTCGACGCGCTGCCGCCCGGGCTCGCCGCGAGCCACGGCCCGCGCGCCGCGCTCGACATCGCACTCCACGACCTGTGGGGGCAGCTCCGCGGCGAGCCGCTCTGGCGGCTGTGGGGACTCGACCGCGCGGCGACGCCCGTCACGTCGTTCACCATCGCCATCGCCTCGATCGCCGAGATGCAGGCCCACGTCCGCGAGGCCGAGCGCTTCCCGCTGCTGAAGATCAAGCTCGGGACCGACCGCGACCTCGAGATCCTCGACGGCATCCGCGCCGTGACCGACAAGCCGCTGCGGGTCGATGCGAACGCGGCGTGGGCGGTGGACGAGGCGATCGCGAAGATCCGCGCCATCGTGCCCTACGGCATCGAGCTGGTCGAGCAGCCCATCCCGCCGGGCGACGTCGAGGGCCTGCGCCGCATCCGCGAGGCCATCTCGGTGCCGCTGCTCGTGGACGAGAGCGTGACCGACGCCGCCTCGATCCCGCCGCTGGCCGGCGCGGTGGACGGCATCAACATCAAGCTGATGAAGAGCGGCGGCCTGCGCGAGGCGCGGCGGATGATCGCGCTCGCCCGCTCGCTGGGCATGCAGGTCATGCTCGGCTGCTACATCGAGAGCTCCGTCAGCATCACCGCCGCCGCCCACCTCAGCCCGCTCGCCGACTACGCCGACCTCGACGGCTGCCTGCTCATCGCCGACGACCCCTACACCGGCGTCACCCTCGACACCGACGCGCGGCTCCTCTTGCCCGGTGGCCCGGGTCTGGGTGTGCTGCGACGAACGCGCGCACCAACGACGCAAGGACGAGGGGCGTCCGGTGACCCGTGAGGCGCGCGGCGCCCGCGGCCGCTCCGCGTGCGTGTTCCTCGTGTTGCTTGACTTCCCGTCCGGGTGATTCTACGATGGGAGCAGAACGGGCGGGTTCCCGTGCGCAGAACGTTTCGGAGGCGTACCGATGAGTGGTCAATGGAGAGAGGTGGTCCGCGTGGCCTTCAAAGGGCCGCGTTTTCATGACCATGCTCTGGACCTGAGCGCGCTGGCCGAACTGAGCCATTTCCAGAAGTTGGTTGCCGACACTGCCAAGGCCCTCTGGCGGGCCCACAACCCTGAGCGCGAGCGTCTCCCCGGCCACTTCGATGACCGCATCAGACTCTGCTTGCGCAAGATCGAGGATGGCAGTGCAGTGGCCCCGCTGGAGGCGTACCTCGAGGAACCGGATCTATTCGGCGCGGAGCCCGTCGAGTTGCATGAAGCGATCGCGCTTGTCCACGGGACTTTCCGCGCGGTTGAGAGGGACGAGTCGCTCCCGGAGCAACTCCCAAAGGCACTCGTGCCCGAGTACGCGCGGTGGGGTCACGGACTCGCAGACGAGGATGCGATCGAAGTGATCCTATCCGGCAAAGAGCCTGCGCGCGTTACCTCCGCGTCCCGTTCGCGCTTGGCCGCCTATGCAGAGACGACCCACGAAGCCCAGGTAGACATGACCGGCGAGGTCCTGGAGGCTGACGTTCGCCAAGGGCGTTTCCAACTATGGCTCGACGGGGAGACAGGAATCTCGGTGGCGTTCTCGCCGGACCAGGAGAGCGACGTGACGAGCGCCCTGCGGGACCACCGGTCTGTCCGGCTTCGAGTCGTGGGGCGCGGTGGTTTCTCCCCTTCGGGCAGGCCGCTGCGCGTGACCCAGGTGGATGAGCTGCAACTCCAGGCGGCAGGCGAGCGACCCTATGATCCCACGGCCCGGCCCATCGAGGAGATTCTGGCGGAGTTGGCCACGGAACTTCCCGAGGAGGAATGGGACAAGCTGCCGGCGGATCTGTCAGACAACATCGACCACTACGTCTATGGAACGCCGAAACGATGAAGACGGTGTTCGCTGACACCCTCTACTGGATCGCCACGGCCCGTCCCAACGATCCGTGGAAGGAAGCTGCGGAACGAGCCAAGGCGCAGTTGGGCGACGTTCGCCTGTTGACCACGGATGACGTGCTCGCCGAGTTCCTGACGGCGCTCCGACAAGGCGGAGAAGGGGCCCGTCGCCTGGGCGTCAAGATGGTGAGAGCCATCCTGGACAATCCCAATGTCAGGGTCCTGCCCCAATCCCGCGACTCCTTCCTGCGCGGCGTGGACCTGTACGCCAGACGCCCCGACAAGGAGTACGGCCTGACCGACTGCATTTCCATGAACGCGATGAGGTCCGAATCGGTCTCGGAAGTGTTGACGAATGACCACCACTTCGCCCAGGAGGGTTTCACCCTCCTGATCACCCCCCGACCTCGGGCCGACACGACAGGCTAGCACGCGCCGGGCCGCCAGTTCGGCTGATCCCACCTGCCTGGCGAGGCTCTCGACGATGATCATCGACGTGCACGCGCATATCGGGCGGGTGGGCAGGCGGCGGACGGATACGCTGTCGGCCGAGCAGCTCGTGACGAAGATGGACGCGTGGGGCATCGAGCGGGACTGCGTGCTGCCGCTCTGCTCGGCCTGAATGCCTGATCCGCGCGGGCGCGCCGCGCCTGCCGCGTCAGCGGCCGAAGAGGCCCTTGAGCTTGCCGAGGAGGCCCTTGGGCGCCTCGCCCTGCTCGGCGGGGCCGCTGTCCTCGAGCTCGACGTACATGAACGTGAGGTCCACGATGGCGCGGATGGTGTCGGCGCGGGGGTCCTCGCAGCAGTCCTTGAGGTCGCGGTCGGTCATGCGCTCGAGGTCGAGCGGGTGGATGTTTCGGAACTGGAGGATGCAGATGCGGTCGCCTGGGCGCAGGGGGTGGCGCCCCTTGATGCGATGGAAGTTGACGTAGATGCCGCGGGTCGAGATGTCCTCGATATAGTAGCTGTCGGAGCCCGCCGGCGCGGCGATCTTGGCGTGGCGGCGCGAGACGCGCTTGTTGTCGAAGTAGATGTCGCAGTCGGCCGCACGGCCCAGGACGTTCTCGCGCCGCAGGGTGTAGTACCTGGTCCTGTCGACATTGTTGTGCAGTTGCGCCACGCGCGCCATCGGTCCTCTCCCGATCGCTGGAGGTCAGGCCGGGGGGCCTTGCGGTGTGGGACTCCATTTAAACGGGTATCGGATCAAATGCAAGGCGGTCACGGCGATTCTCCGTCGAGCAGGCGCTGCGCCCTGGCGGCGAAGGGGCCCTTGGGGGCGGCCGCGCGGCAGCGGCGGAGCTCGGCCATGGCCTGCGGGCGCTCGCCGGCCGCGAGCAGGTCCCGGCCGAGGAAGTAGCGATACGGCGCGGACGGCTCGGTGCCGAGCAGCGGGTCGGCGGCGAGTGCGCGCGCGAGCAGGCGTCGGGCGCGGCGGCTCTCGCCGTCGAGCTGGCAGGCCGCGCCGAGCAGGCCGGCGTAGAGCGGGTCGTCGGGGTCGGCGCGGTGGAGTGCCTCGGCGATGGCCCTGACGCGTGCGGCGGCGCGGCCGCGCGCCAGGAGTGCGAGGGCGAGGCGATAGCGCGCGCGGCGGTGGCGCGGGTCGGCGGCGACGGCGGCCTCGAGGGCCTCGAGCTCGCGATCGCGCAGGCCGACCTGCGCGCAGGCCTCGGCCAGCTCGAGGTGCACCTCCGCCGCCGGCCGATTGAGCGCGAAGGCCTCGCGCAGGTGCTCGTCGGCCGCGGCCTCGTCGCCGAGCTTCTGGCACGTGAGCGCCAGGTGGATGCGGACGACGGGGTCGGGCTGGAGCTGCACGGCGCGCTCGAAGGCCCTGCGCGCGGCGTCCAGGCTGCCGAGCTGGTAGTCGATCCAGGCGAGGGTGTCGAGGTTGAAGCCCGCCTCGCGCCGCGCGACGGACTGTACGGCGAGCTGGCGCGCCTCGTCGAGGCGCTCGCCGCGGGTGGCGTAGGCCCAGGCGAGGTTGTTGAGGTTGGTGGCCCGCTCGCGCTGTGCCTGTGCCCAGGCGCCGACCCGCGCGACGGCGCCCCGGACCGCGGCGCTGACGGAGCCGAGGAACGAGAAGGGGTCGGCGTCGCTCGGCAGGTCCTGGCGCCGGCGGAGCTGGCTGAGGGTCCGCTCGCGGACCGAGCGCTGGAGGAGCCGGACGGCGGCGGGTCCGTTGCCGAGCAGGTCGTAGAGCTGCGCGAGCTCGGCGGAGGTCTCGCAGCTCGGGCCCTCGACGTCGCGGATGGCCTCGAGGGCGGCGACGGCGTCGGCGGCGTGCTGGCGCCGGCGCGGCCAGGCGAGCTCGCGGCGGCCGTCGTCGCGCAGGCACTGGTGGAGCGTGGCGGCGAGCAGGTAGAGCACGCGGGTGTTGCGCGGCTCGTGGTCGAGTGCGGCGCGGTATTGCTGCGCGGCGCTGTCGTAGCGGCCGCGGAGGAAGTAGAGGGCGGCGAGGCGGACGCGGACGTTGGTCCACGCGGGCGCGTATCGGACGGCGCGCTCGAGGATGGCGACGGCCTGGTCGCGCTGGCCGCTGTGGACGTATGCGGTGGCGAGCACGTTGAGGTTGCGCAGGTTGGTCGGGTCGCGGGCCTCGACGCCGCGAGCGAGGGTGATGGCCTCGCGGTAGTGGTGCTGGAGGACGAGGACGTCGGCCTTGGCGATCTTGGCGGCGAGGTTGTCGGGGCGTGCGGCGATGAGCGCGTCGGCCTCGGCGCGGGCGTCGTCGAGGCGCTTGTCGGCCACGAGGCAGCGGACGAGCGCGAGGTGCGCCTCGGTGTAGCCGCCGATGCGCTCGAGCGCGCGGCGGTAGGCCGCCTCGGCCGGGCCGAGGCGCTGCTGGCGGAACAGGCGGTCGCCCTCGAGCAGCGCCGCCACGGCCTCCTCGCGCGGGTAGTCGAGCCGGGCGAAGCGCGCGTCGCCCGCGGGCACGACGACCATGCACGAGCGATCGCTCTCGCGCCACTCGCGCTCGAACCGCGCGTAGGAGACGCGCTTGTAGGGCGCCGTCGCGGGATCGTGGAGCACCACCTCGCCCCGAGCGTCGTCGTAGCCTATCGCCACCACCGCGTGCCCCATCCCCATGGGCGTGAGGAACACGATGACGGGCGCACCGGCGCCGAGATGGCGCTTCAGGGTGGCCAGGGTGCCCATGTGCGGATGCGCCTCGAAGCCGCGGCGCCGCGCCGCGGCCGGCAGCGCGTGCACGTGCACCCCGCCGCTGCGGCCCCCCAGCTCGCGGAACAGCGCCTCCTGGTCCACCTCACGGCCGAACCGGCGAAACACCATCGCGAGCGCCGCCGCTGCGCACTTCGGACCCACCTGCTTGACGTAGGGCACATCCCGGATCACCTGCCGCCGACCCGCAGGCCGCGCGCCACGCTCGACGCCCAACAGCTCGAGCCGCTGAGTCCACGGCGGCAGACGCGCCTCGCTCCCGTGCTCGTCACGCAGCGTGATGTGCGTCGTCACCTCCGCACGCTCCAGCGCGCGGCGGGCCAGGTCGAAGCCCAGCTCCGCGCGGCCCGTCACCGCCATCACCTCGAACGGCGCCGACGCGCCGTTCGCTGGCTTCTCATACGCGATCGAGCGCACCAACTGCGCCCGCCCGCGCCGCACGCGCTCGAAGTGCACCGCCCCGCCGTAGAGCCGACCCAGCTCCGCCCATGCCGGCTCGCGCCAACGCTGACCCGGCCACCGCGCCACCGGCAGCGCGGGACCGTGGATGAACTGCACGAGCCACAGCAACTGCACGAACTCGCGCGGCGGCCCGCCCGGCGGCTCCCCCACGTCCACCAGCCCGAACGCGCTCGAGCACGTCACCGACACGCGAGCACCCACGAAGTCGCCGCCACCGTCCACGGGACGACCGCCCAGCGACACAGGCTCCAGCGTCGCCTCCACCAGCCCGCCAGGCTGCACCGCGTCGATCGCGTAGGCGAACTCCACCGAGACCCGGTCCCCCGGCTGCCCGCCGTCGGTCGTATAGCGGTAGCGGAGCACGTCGCCGGGCTCCAGGCGCGGCTCGAGCAGGTAGCCGTCGCCCTCGCGCTCCGGCTCGCCGCCGGCCAGGTCGTAGGCATCGGGGGCCAGCTCGAGCTGCCGCGCGAGCGCGGCGCGGGCGGGGCCGAACTCGCCGCGCTCGACCAGCGCGCGCGCCAGGCCGCCGTAGTAGCGCGGCGTCGCGGGCGCCAGCGCCGTCGCCTTGCGGTAGTGCTCGATGGCCCTCGCGAGGTAGAGGCCCGCGAGCGCCCGCTCGCCGAGCAGCGCGTGGCGGTCGGCGGCCACGACGGCGTGGCCCGCGACGTCGGCCGCGCCTTCGAGCACCCGCCCGGCCTCGGCGCTGCGCCCCGCGGCGCGCAGCGCATAGGCCAGCTCGACCCGCGGCGTGAGGTAGTCTGGGAACCGCCCGGCGCACCCGCGCAGCGCCTCGGGCCGGCCCCCGGCCGCGTGGCGCGCGGCGAAGGCCTCGCGCGCGAGCGTGCCTGCGGCCACGGCCTCGGCGTCCGCCAGCACCCAGGCCCCCCGGC
>CBFDBL010000184.1:0-9660 GCA_965603035.1 uncultured bacterium | reverse complement strand
CCGGCGCCGCGCACCGCCGATGCAGGGCTGTACCGCCCGACGCGATGAGGCGGCCCCCTCGTCCGTGCCGACCCGCTGCCCAGCGCCCTACACTTGGCCAAGTGTGGGATCATCCAGCGGCCGCGCCCAGGCGGGGCGCGTGCCGCTGACCGTCGGCGGGGGCGGAGGCGCGGGCCTGCGAGCCGCGGACGAAGGCGAGCCAGACGGGAGGGTCGTCCCGCCGTGCTGACGCCGGGTCGTACGCGCGTGCCGCGGCGTGGGTTTGCCGCCGCCGCGGCGATCTGGTATAGGTGTTCGCCATGACGACGACAACGGTTCTGGGCATGGTGGTGCTCGGGTGCGCTCTGGGGCTGACGACCGGGCTGATCCTGTGGAGCCGGCGGACGATCAACCGGATCGCGGACAGCAAGTCGCGCTCGGCCCGCGAGATCCTGAGGGAGCTGCGCGGTGACCGATAAGCCGGCCGTCTCGGCCGAACTGTCCCGCGATCTCTCCCTGTTCCACATCGTGATGATGGGGATGGGGATGATGATCGGCGCCGGGGTGTTTCTCGGCATCGGGGTGTCGATCGGCGAGGTGGGGCCGGGCGGGCTGGTGCTCACGTTCGCGCTCAACGGCGTCGTCGCGCTCTTCACGGCGATGAGCTACGCCGAGCTCAGCTCGGCCATCCCGCGCGCCGGCGGCGCCTACAACTTCGCCCGCATCGGATTCGGCCGCGGCACGAGCTTCCTGGCCGGCTGGATGGAGTGGTTCGCCTCGAGCGTGGCGGGGGCCATGTACGCCGTCACGTTCGCGCTCTACACGCTGCGCTACCTGCGGGGGCTCGGGCTGCTGGAGTGGCTGCCTGGCGGGTCGGTGCTGCCGATGAAGGTCGTGGCGGTGCTGGTCGCTGGGTTCTTCATCTACATCAACTACCGCGGTGCGTCTGAGACGGGGAAGGTGGGGGCCTTCTTCACGCTGGGTCAGACGCTGTTCATGGTGGCCATCGGTGTGCTGGGCGTGGTGGTGGCTCTGCGGGAGCCCGAGCGGCTGCGGAACTTCGAGCCCTTCATGCCCAACGGGTGGGTGAAGCTGCTGGTGACGATGGGGTTCACCTACGTGGCGTTCGAGGGCTTCGAGGTGATCGCGCAGGCGGGGGACGAGGCGATCGATCCGAAGCGGAACATCCCGAAGGCGATGCTCTACTCGGTGTACTTCGTGACGCTGATCTACGTGGTGGTGGCGTTCGCGACGGTGGTGGCGGTGAGGGCGGTGCCCGCGGGGGTGACGTCGGCGCCGTGGGCGTGGGTGGGCAGCTTCCGCGAGGAGGGGTTCGCCGAGGCGGTGGGCAAGCTGGTGCCCTACTCGTCGCTGCTGCTGACGCTGGCGGTCATCTTCTCGTCCACGTCGGCACTGAACGCGACGATCTACTCGGCGACGCGGGCCTCCTACGCGCTGGGGCGCGATCGGATGCTGCCGGCGCTGTTCGCCAGCATCTCGCCGACTCGCAAGACGCCGCACATGGCGCTGGCCTTCACGGCGGTGCTCGTCGTCGTGGCCGCGACGC
Organism: uncultured bacterium; assembly: GCA_965603035.1. Classification (GTDB taxonomy): domain Bacteria; phylum Planctomycetota; class PUPC01; order DSUN01; family DSUN01; genus CAZDNN01. The sequence goes on along the minus strand of CBFDBL010000184.1, from coordinate 8,114 downwards.
TGCTGCCGACGACCGACGTGGCGTCGAGCGCGAGCATGATGTTCATCTTCCTGTTCTTCCTGGTGAACGTGTGCGTGATCAAGATACGGCTGAACATGGGCGACGAGCTCGACTACGGGTTTCTCATGCCGCTCTTCCCGCTGTTCCCGCTGCTGGCGATCGCGGCGCAGGGTCTTCTGGCGTTCGAGCTTCGCCAGTTGAGCCCGATGGCGTGGCTGGTGGCGCCTGCGTGGATCGTGGCGGGGCTCGTGATCTACCACGCGTACTCGAAGTCGCGGGCGGTGGCGACGGAGGACGAGATCCACGTGCTGGAGGAGGAGGAGGCGCCCGCGGGCGACGAGTACCGCGTGATGGTGGCCGTGGCCAACCCCGAGAACGCGCTCGGCATGGTGCTGACGACCTACAAGCTGTGCGGCGCGAAGGACGCGCGGGTCGAGCTGCTCCACATGGTGCCGGTGCCCGACACGGTGCCTCTGAGCGACGCCGAGACGTACATGCAGGAGGGCCGGGAGGCGATCGTCGAGGCCATGCTTTACCTCGCCCCGCAGTTCCCGCTCAGCTCGACGATCCGCTACTGCCGCAACGCGGCCCGGGGGATCGTGAGCGCGGTGCGCGAGAAGCGCACCGACCTGCTCATCATGGGCTGGCACGGCGAGGGCGGCGGCATGCTCTACCGCCTCGGCAGCACCCTCGACCCCGTGATCGAGCGGAGCCCGTGCAACGTCGTGGTCCTCAAGGGCTGCCGCGAGACGAGCTACCGGCGGGTGCTCGTGCCGCTGGCCGGCGGGCCTCACAGCGCCTTCGCGCTCGAGATCGCCAGCATCCTGGCCGACCCCGAGCAGGGCGAGGTCGTGGCCTTCACCGTCGCAGGCCACCGACGCTTCGACGTCGCGAAGCTGCTGGCCGACAGCGTGGACAGCCTGCACATCCCGCCCGAGCGGGTGCAGGCCAAGGTCGTCACGGCACGCGACGTGGTCCAGGCCATCCTGGCGGAAGCCGAGGGCTACGACCTCATCGTCCTCGGATGCACCCAGGACCCGCTCGTCTACCAGTTCGCCCGCGACCCCATCCCCGAGACGGTCGCCCGCCGCACCGACAAGCCCGTCGTCATGGTCAAGGCGGGCGCCGGCATCCGCTCGTGGGTCAAGCGGTGGATCTAGGCTCGGGGTGAAAGAGGGGCGGCGGCCGGCGCGTCTAGAGCCCTTAGAGCGCCACAGGCGCGCATCTTGCGCGCCTGTCGGGCCGAGGAGAACTCGGGCTGGGCACACATTGTGGGGCGAGCGGCTCTGCAGCCTATCCTGCAAGCTTCCGTTCGCCGCTCGCGAGTGGTGTCGCTGCGGGCCTTCTGGAGAGTCAAACAAAACCAACGGCGTTGGCTTTGTTTTCTGGTGTGCCCAGCCCGAGTTCTCCTCTCTGGTTGCGGCCGTGGATCGCGCTAGGACATGGGACAGGAGAACTGGTATGGGCATCGGACGGGCGTTGCTGTGCATCCTGCTGCCGCCGCTGGCCGTGCTCGACAAGGGCTGCGGCACGATCCTGATCGTCGCGCTCCTCACCCTCGCCGGCTGGGTCCCCGGCGCCATCGCCGCACTGGTCGTGTGCAGCAAGTCCTGAGGGAGCCCAGGGACGCAGTCTGCTCATGCAGATGGGAGCCCCTTGACATCCCCACCCCGAGCGGCGTAGGATTGCTGATAGGGAAGGCCGCACGATCTGCCGTCGGGTGTGTGCGACACGAGAGGGCGGAGGGCGATGGTCGCCGCGACGCCGAAGCCGAGCCTGTACATCGAAACCAGCGTCGTCAGCTACCTGACGGCGAAGGCAAGCACAGACGTGATCGCCCTGGCGCACCAGGAGTTGACGCGCCGATGGTGGGAGCAGGGCAGAGGTGAGTACGAGCTGTTCGCATCCCCAGTGGTGATTGCGGAAGCGGGCCGCGGGGACCCCGTTGCGGCCGAGCGGCGGTTCGAGCTACTGGCGGGCGTGGAGTTGCTGGAGGCCGGGCCGCAAGTGGAGCGTCTGGCCGGCGACATACACCAGGGGCTGCGTCTGCCGCGGAAGGCGGCGGTAGACGCTGCACACATGGCGTTTGCCGTCAGTTGCGAGATGGACTACCTGCTGACCTGGAACTGCGTGCACCTCGCCAATCCGCACAATCTGCGAATGCTGGCCGACCTGACCCGGCAGCGCGGGTTGTGGCTCCCCATCATCTGCACGCCGGCGGAGATGGTGGAGCGCAGGAAGGAGCTATGACATGTGGAAGGATCCGGTCGTCGAGGAGGTGCGCGCCATCCGAGAGCAGATCGCCGCCGAGTGCGACTACGACCTCCACAAGATCTTCGAGATGCAGCGGGAGGTCCAGAGGACGTGGAAGGGGAAGACCGTCAGGAAAGAGGACCTTCCCTCCAAGCTCCCGGCAGCCGTGAAGCCCAGCGAGTAGCGCCGCTCGCCAGCATCCCACCATGCAGGCGCAGCCTTCACCTCAGCCCCTCCACCCGATGGCTCAGCGGCGCCAGCGCCGTGCCGTCGGGCAGGGTGTGGGGCTGGGCGCCGAAGTTGACGGTGACGGCGACGCCGTTGGCGAAGCGCGTCTGCTGGACGGCGCGGTCGGGGGTGAGCCAGCGGTGCGAGAGCATCTCGGCGTAGCCGGTGGCGCGGGCGACGGGGGTCGCGGTCTTGTAGCTGCGGACGAAGCGCTCGCGGTGACGGGTCCAGATGGCGCGGTTGAACATGAACATGGGCGGGGTGCCGTAGAGGGCGTTCCACAGGTCGCGGCGGTCCCAGAGCTTGGGCAGCTTGTTGTTGTAGTCGCCCCAGTACCACTGGGCGACGACGCAGTCGTGGTAGACCAGCTCCCAGAGCGGCAGGCGGTAGGCGTGGCCCGTCTGGAACTTCGCGACCCGCTCGGGCACGTCGTGCACGGGCTCCATCATCCGGCGGCCGGCGTCGGGCACGCGGTAGGGGCCGAGGCTGAGCATCCCCTCGAAGTAGTGGACGACCGGCACTGCGGCGTCGTGGCCGGTCTCGCTGCCGCACACCAGGCCGCACTCGTGGCTGACGACGCGGAGCAGCTCCATCTTGAACCGCTTGCTCTCGCTCCGGGTCATGGGGTGCTTGGCGTCGTAGCACTCGCGCCAGGGCGCGGCGGTGGTGGTGTCGATGAAGCGGCAGCGGTAGGGGTGGGTCTTCAGCTCCTCGGGGATGCGGCGGCGCGCGTAGGCGGGCGCCTGGCGGTCGCAGAGCACGCCGCAGGGGATCATCTCGCCGTCCTTGGCCCGCACGCGCCAACCCCGGACCCAGTCGCCGTCGGCGTCGAGCATCACGTCGCCCTTCGCCCACGCCTCGGTCGTCCAGTCGCGGTGGACCCAGCGGAGGCGGGGGTGGTGCTTGGGGTCCATCGTGTCCTGGTAGATGTCGTAGCGGCTCGAGAGCACGCCCATCGCGTTGAGCGCCTTGATCTCGTCGGGCGGACGGCGATTGCTCCACAGTATGCGCTCGATGCCGAGCTCCCGCAGCTCGCGGCACCACGCGGGCGCGTCCTTCTCCCAGCACCACACGTTCGCCGCGCCCACGAGCAGATCGACGTGGGGGTTGGCCTTCCGCTTCTCGGCGAGCGTCCTCAGCAGGCCCGTCTGCTTCGCGTAGGCGCGGTAGCGTTTTGCCATCGCCACGTAGCCGCCCTGGTCGAAGAAGGCGTAGCGGATGACGCGGTCGGGGCCGAACTGACCCTTCTGCGCCTGCCACTCGGGCGCGAGGCACAGCATGCCGCCGAGCCTGGGCACGCGGACGACCGCGTCGTCGGCCGTCTCGACGATGGCCATGACGCCGCGCTCGCCATCGGTGACGCCGTACCACGGCATGCACAGGCCATGGCCGCCGTAGAGGTGGTAGCGCATCGGCCGGAGGCTCGCGTCGTCGACGGGATAGCTGATGCCCTCGTTGACGGGCAGGACGAGAAACGTGCCCTTGGCCGTGACGAAGGGCGCGGGGAAGGCGATCGACCCGTCGAGCTCGCCCTTGCCGCTGAGGGTGCAGACCAGCTCGGGGCGGTCGCCGCCGAGCCGCACGGTCGCGGCCAGCCGCATCGCGCCGGCGCCCTGGATGAGCTCGAGGTCGAAGCCGCCGTCGACGGCCTTCGCGTCGGCGACCGCGCAGGAGCTGCCGTGGGCGCGCTGACGCCATTCGCCGCCCGTGCGACGGTCGCGCACGATGAGCGTGCAGTCGGCGGGACGCAGGGTGACCTCGAGCGCCTTGCTCGAGGCCGTCAGGGTTTCCGGCAGGTCCCGGGCGCGCAGGTCGTCCATGGTTCCCTCCAGCGTGAGCGCGGCGTCGTCGAGCCACGCGGTGGCCGGGCCGTCGCCGATGAGGCGCGGCCACATCTGGGCCGCCCCGGCGGGGATGACGAAGCGCGAGCGAAGCTGCCGCCAGCCCTTCGTCGCGCGCGTCGAGCGTCCGCCGAAAGCCCAGTTCATCGCGCGGCCCCCGCCCGCGTAGAGCACGACGCCCAGGGTCGCGCGGCCGGCGCCCTGCACCCGCACCCAGGCGCGGAGGTCGTAGATCTGGCCCGGCCGCACGTCGAGGCGACGCTCCTGCGGGAAGCTCCAGTCGCGCGAGCCGCTGTGCTCGATCCGCGCGGCCCGCCCTCCCCCATGCGGCGCCGCCGCATCGACCGCCGCCTTCACCGCCGGCGTCCGCGACCACGGCGCCGCCCAGCCCGCCAGCCCCCGCTCGAAGTCACCATTGGTCAGCAGGCTCTCACCCGCCGGGGCCGTGGCTGCGGCGAGGAGAACGGCGAGGACGGCGCGCGCTGCGGTCTGCATTCGATAGCTCCCTCGATCAGCGGGCGGACACCAGCGACTTGCAGCAATCCAGCGCCGTTCGGACTGCCGCGGGGTGAGATAGCGTGCAGCGATCCTGCGACGTCCGGGAGCCCGACTTCGCCCTGAAGGGCGAGACTCCAAACAGCCTGGCGCGCGTTTGGAGTCCACGCCTTCAGGCGTGAGTTGGGCCACCGCAGGCCAGCACGCTCTCGGACGATTCACGCCGATCCCCTGAAGCCTGCCTAGCGCGGTGCTGGCAGGCCGTCTTTGCGCACCTTGTCGAGGAACGCCTTGGCGATGGGCTCCCAGGTGGCGAGCGGGGCGTCGCGGGGCACGCGCTTGCCGAGGACGGCCTGCACGAGGCCGCTCATGCGCCAGGCGTCGCCCCGGTAGTAGAGGCGCAGCACGACCGAGGGCTGCACCCGCTCCTTGAGCACGAGGCGGCGGAAGACGTCGTCGAGCTGCGCCGGCGTCTTCGGGCCGCCGGGCGCCATGATGCCGATGCGGTTGCAGGCATAGTCGAGATGGGTGAAGCGGCCGCCCTGGTTGAGCCAGCCGAGCAGCTCGCGGTAGCGCGCCAGCGGCAGCTCGCAGGGCAGCGCCGCCGGCCAGCTCGTCTCGTGGAAGGTGAGGGCAAAGGCGAAGGAGCGCTTGCCCCGGTCGCGTCCCGCGACGGGCATCTGGCTGGCGGGATGGGGGGCGACGGTGAGCACGCCCTTGCGCGCGTCGATCCCGATGGCCCAGGGCGTGAGCGCCGACGGCTCGACGACGGCGGCGGTGATGCCCCAGTCGGGCTCGGAGTAGTCGGCCCAGCCCGGGGCGCCGCGGCCGTCCTCGACGGGATAGGCCATCGTGTCGGCGTGGTTGGCCCGCCAGATGCGATAGGCGTCGTGGAGCTGGAGCACGCCGCCGACGTCCCAGTAGGGCCTGAAGGCGCGGCTGCACGAGATGAGCTGGTTGCGGCGACGCTCGTCGTTCATGTCCATGCGCCACAGCTCGGCCCGCCGCGCGCCGCCGAAGGCGAGCATGCGGTCGTGTTCGTCCTTGCACACGACGAGCGGCAGGGCCAGCGCGTGCCCGGCGACGAGCAGGCCGTCAGGCAGGCGGCTGAAGTCGGTCTCCTCGCGCACCGTGAGGGTGCGTCCGTCGGCGGAGAGGCGCAGCGTGCGGGTAAAGGGGAGGGTCGCCTTGCCGTCGGCGTAGGCGCCCTCGACGGTGAGCGTGTCTCCCTGCGCCTCGAGTTTGGCGAGGGTGGCGCGCAGGGTGGTGGCCGCGCGATGGGGGAAGAGCGAGTCGACGGTGCCATGGCCTGCCGGCGCAAGGGTGATGGAGGCGCCGGCGAAGCCCTTGGCCGCGCGGACGACGGGGCGGCCTTTGACGGTGACGGCCTCGATGAGGCCGCAGCCGTCGCGGCGGACGGAGAGGGTGGTGTCGCCGCGCTTGAGGTCGGCGGCCCTCGACAGCGAGCAGCAGAGCATCAGCATGGCAAGAGATGCGGCCAAACGCTTGCTCCGTCCCACCCGCTCCGCGGGAAGGCAAAGCGGTGTCGAGCCACCGCACTCCAAAGCGCTCCGCGCCCGAAGACACGCAGATGGCGCTCCTCCGTTCGACATTCGGCGTTCAGCGTTCGGCGTTCGACATTCCTTCCTCATCTCTTGCCCTCCTCATCGAGGTGGAGCGAGTGGAGGGCGAAGGGGACGTCGCGGATGATGTTGGCGTCGATGAAGGGCTGGGGGCCGCCGGGCGGGCCGGGCCAGTGCTCGCGAGGGACGCGGAAGGCGAGGGAGCCGCGGACCTTCGAGCACAGGACGCCGAGCATCTCCTCGACGGCGGCGCGGTACTGGATGTCATGGGTGAAGTTGTGGGCGGGGGCGTAGACGCGGAAGTAGCCGCCCCAGGTCCAGTGGCGCTTCATCTTGGCGGGCATGCAGCGGTCGGCGAAGCTCGCGGCGAGGGGCCGCATCGACTCGTCGCCGGTGAGGTCGATGTACTCCTCGAGCGCGTTGAGGATGCCGAAGGCGGCGGCCATCATGCAGTCCCAGCCGCTGTCGGCCTTGCGGAGGAGATCGGAGGTGTCGAGCTCGGCCTTGAGGCGCTTGCGCCAGGCGTCGTCGCCGGTCGTCTCCCACTGGTAGAGGAAGATCTGGGCGTTGGGCCCGAGCGGGCCGTCGCCCTCGCCGCCGTTGGGGAAGCGCACGGCGAGGCGGGTGAGCTCGTCGAGGATGTCCTTCGCGTGCCCCTCGCCGGTGAGGAAGTAGTAGATCTTCGCCCCCACGGGATGGGCGCCGCGGATGCCGACGTAGGGACAGGCCCAGGGCCACGCGCCGTGGCGGTGCGCGGCGCCCGCGATGTTGCGGAAGGTGGTCCCGTTGTGGTGGGGGTAGGCGGTGGTGTGGGTGCAGCACACGTCGTGGATGTGGGCGATGATGCTCTCGCCGAACTCGAAGTCGCCGCGGGTGCATCGCCGCACGGCCTGGAGCATGAGGGCGTAGGTCAGGCGGCCCTTGCTGTCGCCGTTGGCCCAGCCCCAGCGTCCGAACTCGCGGCACCAGCGCCCGTGCTGGAAGAAGCCGTTGTAGTCCTGGCACACGTTGCCATAGAGCCAGAAGCCGTACCAGCGATGGGACTCGCGTGCCGCCTTCCACACCTCGATGCCCGATGCGATGACGGCCTCGACCTCGTCGTGCTCGCCCTTGACCGGCTCGCGGTATCGGCCGAGCGCGCGGCTGCGGGCGTAGTGGCGCGGCGAGGCCCACAGCAATGGCCGATGGTTGAAGAGGCGATAGACGTTGCGGATCGCTTCGGTGCTCTCGTCGGGCGGATGGCAGTAGACCAGGGCGTAGTGGGTCTTGCCGACGCCCTTCGAGGCGAGCCGGTAGTTGGATCGCTTGAAGGGCGCGGGCGTGGTGCCGTTGGGGTCGTCGGGGGTGCCGGTCTCGCCGACGCTCCACTCGCGGGCGTGGCGTCGGAAGTCGAGGGGCGGCGCCTCCGGCGGCCACAGGTTGATCGTCACCTCGTTGGCCGTCATGTCGGCGTGGAGGCTCTTCGCGGCCTGCTGCCAGAAGCCCTTGACGCCGACGGCAATGCCCATGCCGCCCCCGATCGCGTCGAGCACGCCGTCGAAGCGACGGCCACGCGCCGCGACGCGCGCCGCGCGGCCCTTCGACTCCCACACGACGAAGGCATCGGCCGTCTGCTGGTAGAGACCCGACGTCGGCAAGCCGGGCTCGACGGTCTTTCCGGGGGCGTTGCGGCCTGGGCGGATACTTCGTTCGGAACGGCGGCGGTTTGGGCCTG
>CBFDBL010000183.1:0-9669 GCA_965603035.1 uncultured bacterium | reverse complement strand
GGAGAACTATGGCGCTCTGTGCGGTGCGCGGAAACAGGCCGTGCCCCTCTGCCAGGCGGCGGAAGCGCGGGGCTATTCGCCTGACCTCTGCTCTTACGCTCGCAGCCACCTGGGCTCGATGTTTGACAGCCAAAGCGCACCGATGGGCGGCCTGCCCAAGCCCGACTTGCTCATTTGCTGCAACAACATCTGTGGCACCGTCGTTAAGTGGTACGAAGCGGTAGCCCAGCACCATGATGTGCCGCTCTTCGTACTGGATGCGCCCTTTATCCATGATGGCTTCTCACCGCAAATGCAGGTGTACGTCAAGGCGCAGTTGGCCGAGGCCTTCGTCGTCTCCGAGGTGCGGCTCGACAGCGGCACCTCGGCCAACGCGGTGGCGGGCGTCCACGTCGAGGGCCTGGGCATCGTGGCCAGGCCCTCCGAGCGGGCCAAGTGCGCCCGCTGCTGGCGGCGCCTGCCGACCGTCGGCGACGACGCCGAGCATCCCGAGCTCTGCGCCCGCTGCGCTGAGGCCGTCCGAGGGCAAGGCTAGGGCCAGCCCGCAACCTGTAGGCGGGATGTCCACATCCCGCGAGAGAAGGAATGGCTCCTTCCCGATGGGTTGCGGGCGGGTGAAGGAGAGAGAGGGAGGCGGGGCGTTCGCGCCCTGCCACATGGCTGTTCTCGCGGGGTGTGGACACCCCGCCTACAACGTCCGTTCACGGACGCCGGGCACGAAAGGACGATGGATGCGCCATCTGAGGCTCGGCGTGCTGCTGTCGGGCGGCGGCACGACCCTCGAGAACATCTTCGACCATATCGCGGCGGGCAAGCTCGATGCCGAGGTCGCCGTCGTCGGCTCGAGCCGCAGCGATGCCTTCGGCCTCGTGCGGGCCGCGAGCCACGGCGCGGCGGGCTTCGTCGTCGAGTCGCGCCACCACAAGGGCGACGTCGAGGGCTTCAGCAAGGCCGTCTTCGACGAGCTGGGCAAGCACGAGGTCGACCTGCTCGTCCTCGCCGGCTTCATGTGCCTCCTGCGGATCCCCGAGGCCTACCTGGGCCGGGTGATGAACATCCACCCTGCCCTTATCCCGGCCTTCTGCGGCCACGGGTTCTACGGACACCACGTCCACCAGGCCGTGCTCGACTACGGGGCCAAGGTGAGCGGCTGCACCGTCCACTTCGCCGACAACGTCTACGACCACGGGCCGATCGTCGTCCAGAAGGTCGTGCCCGTGCTCGAGGGCGACACGCCCGACGCCCTGCGCGCCAGGGTCTTCGAGAAGGAGTGCGAGGCCTACCCCGAGGCCATCCGTCTCTTCGGCGAGGGCCGCCTCCGCATCGACGGCCGCCGCGTCCGCATCCTCGATGCTCCGCACTTGACACTCGACCCTCGACCCTCGACACTTGACACTTGACACTTGACACTCGACCCTTGACACTCGACCCTTGACACTCGACCCTTTGGACTTTGCCATGCGCCTGCTGGTGGTCGAAGACGAGATGAAGGTGGCGAGCTTCCTGAAGCGGGGGCTCGAGGCGGAGAACTACGCGGTGGACGTGGCGACGGACGGCGAGGACGGCCTCCACCTGGCGACGACGCAGGAGTACGACCTGATCCTGCTCGATATCCTGCTGCCGAAGCTCAACGGCCTCGAGGTGCTTCGCAAGCTGCGGGACCGCAACATCCGCACGCCCGTCGTCATGCTCACGGCGCGCGGCTCGCTCGGCGATCGCGTGCAGGGCCTCGACTTCGGCGCCGACGACTATCTCGTCAAGCCCTTCGCCTTCGAGGAGCTCCTGGCGCGCATCCGCGCGCTCCTGCGGCGGCGCACCACCGGCGGCAGCCCCATCGTGCGGGTCGGCCCCATCCTCATGGACCCCGTGGCCCACCGCGTGACCGTGCAGGACGACGAGATCGACTTCACGCCCAAGGAGTATGCCCTCCTCGAGTACCTCATGCACCACGAGGGCACCGTGTGCACCCGCCAGATGATCGCCCAGCACGTCTGGGACATCAACTTCGACACCTACACGAACCTGATCGACGTGTTCATCAACCACCTCCGCAAGAAGCTCCAGCCCTTCGGGTGCGACAGGATGATCCGCACGGTGCGGGGGGTCGGCTATGTCCTCGAGGCCTAAGCGCCGCTTCTTCCGCCGCGCCCGCTTCAAGCTCACCCTCTACTACACCAGCATCCTCGTGCTGTTCCTCACCGCCCTCAGCGGCCTGCTCTACTACCGCGCCTACCGCAGCATGCTCCACGAGCTCCGCAAGTTCCTCCGCGACGAGGCGCGCACCCTCATGGAGTGGGCTCGCGAGCACGACTACCAGTTCGAGGCCGTCACCGCCTACATGAACATCAAGGCCCGCCAGGAGCGGCGCTACGAGCTGAGCTACCGACTCCTCGACCGCGAGGGCAAGACCCTCGCCGCTTCCCAGCTCTTCGACGAGGGCGCCGAGGAGGGCGTCATCCCCGACATCCTGCCCGACGCGCTCCGCCTCGCACGCGAGGGCGAGAACTCCGAGGAGTACCTCCAGCTCCCAGGCCGCCCCTCCAGGCACCTGATGGTGACCCGGCCCTTCACCGTGGACGGCGAGGGCCGCGTCGAGTACGTCGTCCAGGTCCTGGTGCACCTCAAGCCGGTGGACAAGCTGGCGCGCAACATCCGCCACATCATCTACTCGGTGGTGCCGCCGCTCATCGTCATCGCGTGGTTCAGCGGCTACGCCATGTCGCGCAAGGTGCTGCGCCCGATGAACGAGATGGCCCGGGCCGCGCGGGCCATCAGCTCGGCGAAGCTCGACCAGCGGCTCGACCGCTCCGGCTCCGGCGACGAGTTCGACGTGCTCGCGGCCACGCTCAACGAGATGATCGAGCGGCTCGAGAAGTCCTTCGACATGCTCCGCCAGTTCGCCGCCGACGCCGCCCACGAGCTGCGCACCCCGCTGACGATCATGAAGGGCGAGGCCGAGATCGCGCTCCGCGCGCGCCACGCGAGCCCCGCGACCTACCGCGACACCCTCGAGAGCACCATCCGCGAGTGCGACCGCATGATCGGGGTCATCTCCAGCCTCCTGCTCATCGCGCAGGCCGAGGCCGGCGACATCCCCGTCCGCCTCGAGCCCTTCCGACTCGACGCGCTCCTCGCCGAGCTCATCGAGACCTTCCGTGTCCTCGCCGAGGAGGCCGGGCTCACCCTCGAGACCCAGCCCTTCCCCGAGGCGCTCGTGGACGCCGACGGCATGCGACTCCACGAGCTGTTCGCCAACCTGCTCGACAACGCCGTCAAGTACACCCCCGCCGGCGGGCTCGTCGCCATCTCGTGCGAGGTCACCGACCGCGACGCACGGGTCCACGTCGCCGACACGGGCGTCGGCATCCCCGAGGACGAGCTCGAGCGGATCTTCGACCGCTTCTACCGCGTGGACCGCTCCCGCTCGCGCGACACCGGCGGCAGCGGGCTCGGGCTCAGCATCGCCCGCTGGATCGCCGAGGCCCACAACGGCTCGATCGAGGTCCAGAGCTCCGCCGGCGCCGGCACCACCTTCACCGTCGTCCTCCCCCTCCACGGCGCGCCGCCCCTCGAGCCGCCCGAGCTGCCCCCCGAGGCCTAGCCCCGCTGCCATGCCACAGCCCGACGCCGAGCACGACCACGCCCTCGACCACGCCGAGCACGACCCCGCGCGCCCATCCTGGCTCGAGCACCCAGCCCTCTACCTCGCCCTCGCCGCGCTCTTCATGGCCTGCCAGTTCGGCGACTGGATGCCCACCATCGGGCGCGCCGACGCCGGGGCCGCCGCGCCCGAGCGATGGACCCTCGACGACCTCTGGCAGCGCCACGGCGAGATGAGCTTCTCCAGCGCCGTCGTGCTCCTGCTCCCCATCCTCACCGGCTCGGGCCTGCTCCTGGGCTACATCGTGCTGCGCGCGTGCAACGTGCGGGTGTTCCCGCGGTGCCGATTCCCCGTGGCGGGGTGGGACCCGTGGCACCTGGCGCGGTGCGCGATCGTCTACGTCGTCGTGCTGCGGCTCGTGCTCGGCGCCGCGGGCTGGCTCCAGGCGCGGGCGGGCGGCGACGTGCCGCCCACGGTGGTGGCAGCGATGGCAGGGAACGCGGTGGGTCTGGCGGTGTGCCTGTACCTGCTCGGGCTGGTGGGCGGTGGTCGGGGCCGTCGGCTCGGGGCGCTGGGCTTGCGGGCGGGCCGGGTGGCCCGTCGCTCGGCGCTCGGCGTGGTGGGTGCGGTGATGGCGCAGCCGGTGCTGCTGGTGGCCGGGCTGCTCACCATGGTGTTCGGGCCGCTGGTCGGCATCGAGTTCGAGGTGCAGCGCCTGCTCTTCGACGCGCGGCACGTGCCGGGGTGGGGGTTCGGGGTGCTCTTCGTCAGTGCGGTCGTGGTGGCGCCGGTGACCGAGGAGGTGCTCTTCCGCGGGTTCCTCTACGGCACGCTGCGCCAGCGCTTCGGCCCGCTGGGCGCCATCAGCCTGTCGGCGGCCATCTTCTCGGTGCTCCACGGCCACCCATCGGCGTTCCTCTCGCTCTTCGTCATCGGCTTCCTGCTCGCCTACCTGTACGAGCGGACCGGCTCGCTGACCGCGTCGATCGCGGCCCACGCGCTCAACAACCTCCATACCATGGTCGTCGTGCTCGTCGTCTACCGCGCCGGCTAGCCGGGGCGCTCCTCGGCGTCGGCGGCGTCGCCCCGGATCAGCTCGACCGCCTCCTCGACGTCGTCGGAGAGGTGGAACAGGTCGAGGTCCGTCGCCGAGATCGCGCCCTCGGCCAGCAGCGTCCCGCGCAGCCACTCCAGCAGGCCCTGCCAGTAGGGCGTGCCGAACAGGATGACCGGCGGCTTCCGGATCTTCTCGGTCTGCTTCAGCGTGATGACCTCGAAGAACTCGTCGAGCGTCCCGAAGCCCCCCGGCATCACCACGATCCCGCTCGACTCCTTGACGAATATCACACGGCGGCAGAAGAAGTAGCGGAACTCCATCGTGTGGTTGGCGTAGCGGTTCGCCATCTGCTCGTAGGGGAGGATGATGTTCAGGCCGATCGACTGCCCGCCGGCCTCGGCGGCGCCCCGGGTCGCCGCCGCCAAGATGCCGGCGCCGCCGCCCGAGACCACCGAGTAGCCCGCCTCCGCGAGCCGGCGGCCCAGGCGCCGCGCCTGCTTGTAGTACGGCGCGCCCTCCTTGCTGCGCGCCGAGCCCCACACCGTCACGCGAGGCGGCGGCACCTGAGCCATCAGCTCGAAGGCATCGACGAACTCCGCCATGATGCGGAACACCCGCCACGGGTCCTGCTTCGTGAAGTCGAAGATCTCGCGCTGCATGGGCTCTCCCATCAGTTCCCTGGGCGGTTATCTGGCTCGCGCGGCGAGCGCGTTGGCCAGGGCGATATACTGCTCGACCGACACCTGTTCGGCGCGGGCCGTCGGCTCGATGCCGCCGCGAGCCAGCAGGGCGTCGGCCGCCGCCCTGTCGCCCACGACGTGCGACGTCGTCAGCGCGTTCGCCAGGCGCTTGCGCCGGTGGCAGAACGCGCCCCGCACCAGCGACGCGAAGGCCCCGTAGTCCACGATCCGCGCCCGCCGCGCAGGCTCCGGCACGACCCGCACCAGCGCCGACGCCACCCTCGGCCGAGGCCAGAAGACCGACGGCGGCACGGCCCGCACGATCCCCACCGCCGCGTGGGCCTGCACGACGACCGACAGCGCGCCGTAGCCCTTCGACCCGGCGGCCGCCGCCAGCCGCTCGCCCACCTCGCGCTGCACCGTCACGAGCATCAGCGCGAGGTCGAGCCCCGCCTCCAGCAGGTTCGGCACCACGAGCGAGGCCACCGAGTAAGGCAGGTTCGAGACCACCCGCAAGCTCGCGTAGCGCCCCGTGCGCCACGCCCGCTCGACGGCGTCGAGCACGAGCGGCGACATCGCGTGCTTCGAGGCCAGGGCATCGCCCTGGAGCAGCTCGACGTTCGGCCGGCCCTCCAGGTAGCGCGAGCAGATGGCGAAGAGGCGGCGATCCAGCTCCACCCCCACCACCTTGCCCGCCGCGTCCGCCAGGTGTGCCGTCAGCAGGCCCGTGCCGCAACCGATGTCCAGCACCAGGTCGTCAGGGCACACCGCCGCCTGGCGGACCATGAACGCCAGCAGGTTGTGGTCCACCAGGAAGTTCTGGCCCAGCCGCCTGCTGGCGCGGATGCCGAAGTAGCGGAGCACGGCCTCGATATCGCGCTTGGTCCGCACGTTGGCCATGGCGTGCGCGATATCGAGGTGTTCCGGCGTCGCCGACGGCGGTGGGTTCATGGCGCCGGCATTCTAGCCCAAGGCGCGCGGGCGGTCAACCCCGCCGTCGCGCCGAGCTCCCCCTGCACCACGCGCCACGACGGCGAATGATGCCACACGTCCGAAAGTGTGGCATCATTCGCCGACCGCGGGGGTGGTCGCCGTGGCAGGAGGCGGTCACCGGCACGGCAGCGCGTTGACTTCGCGCGCGCCGCGCGGTAGCCTTATGGTAGGGCGCGCCCTCCGTGGCGTGGGCGCGCCGATGGTCGTAAGCCCTGTCCAGGGCGATGGTTGCAGAGCTTGGGGCGTTGCCCGTGGCGAGACTGGCCCGCGTGGTCCTGTGTGCCCTGGTCGCCGTGGCAGCCGCAGCGGGCCTGCGCGACGACCGACGGCCCGAGGCGGGGCCGGTGGACCCCGCGCTGCTCGAGGCGCCCGCGGGCGAGCAGGCGCGGGCCGTCGTCGCGACGCTCGAGCGACGTGGCGCGGGCGGGCTCGTCTCGGCGTTCGAGATGCTCGGCGACCGCTCGCCGCAGGCCCGGGCCGGCGCGGCGGCCTACCTGGGGCGCCGCGGCTCACGGCGTGCCGTGTCGCACCTGGTCCGGCGGCTGCGCGACGACGAGGCCCAGGTGCGCATCGCGGCGGCGCGCGCGCTCGGCGCCATCGGCGACCCTCGCGCATTGCCCTTCCTCGAGCGCGCCATCGGCTCCGAGCCCCTCGACGTCGCCGAAGCCGCCCTCCTCGCGGCACGCCGCATCCGCACCCGTCACCCCGACGCGGGCGGCTGAGCCTCGTTCCCCCTCCTTCTCATCTGACAGTCGCCTGAGCGTGCGATGAAGGGCGGAGCCCCCGGCACGTGGCGTGGAGATGGCGGCGCTCTCCGCTGGCTTGACCCTCCAGCCGCCGGCTGCTAGAATCAGCCGCTCGACACGGGCGGCGAGGGCCAGGAGGCGAGCAGGAGAGCGGACGATGCTGAAGCCGGAACGGATCGCGACGCTGACGCCGGCGCGGCGACGGGCGATCGTGAGGCGGTCGATGGAGGACGTGTCGGCGATCTTCGCGGACATGCGCGATGTGTGCGTGGATATCGCGCGGCGCGGCGACGCCGTGACGCTCGAGCACTACACGAAGTACAAGGCCGATATCGCCGCGCCCGACCTGGTGGTGACGCGAGCCGAGATCGAGGCGGCCTACGAGGCGGTGGACGCCGTGGTGGTCGAGAAGCTGCGGTTCGCCGCGGCCAACAACGAGAAGTTCCACCTCGCCCAGCGCGAGCGCGAGATGTGGAGCATCGAGATCGCCCCAGGCATCCTCGCCGGACGCGTCGTGCGGCCGATGGACATCGTGGGCTGCTATATCCCGGGCCGCCGCGCCGCCTACCCGTCGAGCGTGCTGATGACCGTCATCCCCGCGAAGGCGGCGGGGGTCGAGACGATCGTGGCCTGCACGCCGCCCGACGAGGGGATGGTCGCCAACGCGTCGAGCCTGGTGGCCGCCGACATCGCGGGCGTGGACCAGATGTTCAAGATAGGCGGCCCCTGGGCCGTCGGCTCCATGGCCTACGGCACCGACACGGTGCCCAAGGTCCACAAGATCGTCGGCCCCGGCAACCGCTACGTCACGGCCGCCAAGATGGCCGTGTTCGGCGAGGTGGACATCGACTCGCCGGCCGGCCCCAGCGAGATCCTCATCCTCGCCGATGACTCGGCCAACCCCCGCTGGCTCGCCATCGACTTCCTGTCGCAGTGCGAGCACGACCCCGACGCGGCGGCGGTGCTCGTCACGCCGTCGGCCCAGCTCGCCGAGGCCGTGTGCCGCGAGATCGCCAAGGCCTTCGCCGAGCTGCCGCGACAGGACATCATGCGGCCCGCCATCGAGAACAACTCGGCCGTCCTCGTCGCCGACTCGATGGACGAGGCCATCGCCTTCACCAACGACTACGCCGCCGAGCACCTCGAGGTCGTCACCGCCGACCCGATCGCGATGCTGCCGCGCATCAAGCACGCAGGGTCGATCTTCCTCGGCCCGTATGCCCCCGTCCCGGCGGGCGACTATGCCTCGGGCACCAACCACGTCCTGCCCACCGGCCAGTGCGCCAAGATGTTCAGCGGCCTCAGCCTCGACGACTTCATCAAGAAGCCCACCTTCCAGTACCTCACCCGCGACGGGCTCGCGCACCTGCGCGACGCCGTCATCGCCCTCGCCGAGAACGAGGGCCTCCCTGTCCACGCCCAGACCATCCGCGAGCGATTCGCGGAGTGAGGTGGTCGGTGTCGGGTGGGGAGACCGATGGAGCGGCCCAAGGGCTCCGACTGCGTGGCACTCAGAAACGCGATCCAGGCTCGTCTGCTGGCCGAGCGCGAGGGGATGAGCGACGACGAGGTCCGGGCCGCTCGTGCGCCGCAGGCTGGCGACCAGCGACAGCCCCGTCGCCCTGTTGTGGCGGCGGCGCGCCCTGAGGGGCGCGCCGCCGCTGGCTTCTTCACTGCCGAGTGCTGTCTGCCGACTTCCCCCTACTTCGCCGGCTTCCAGCCGCTGTAGGCGACCTGGAACCAGAGGGGGTCGCCGCGCAGGGCGAGGATCTTCTCGAACTTGTAGAGCTTGCCGTTGATCGGCAGGCGGACGCGGATGGGGGTGGCGCCGGCCTTGCGTGCCTGGGCGTCGACGCGGGCCTGGACCTGCTGCTCCATCTGGGCGACCTGCCGCGCGGCGTCGCGCTGGACGACCTGGGCCTGGGGGCCGGTGGCCAGTGCGGTGAACTTCTCGATCTGGCGCATGGGCCCGGCGAAGGCGCTCCTGCCCCAGCCGCCGCGGTATCGCCCCTCGGCGGGCAGGTAGTAGCTGACCATGACGTGCATGGCGTGGGCATCGACGGTCGGCAGCTCGACCCGCAGGGTGCCGTGGCTGGGCGCCGGCTCCGCGGGCTTCTCGATGTAGACGATGTCGACGGGGAACGCGGCGAGCTCGCGGGCTCCGCTGGCGCTGCGGACGAGCGGGATGAGCACGTTGCCCTCCTCGTCGCGGGCGGGCGAGACGGTGTTGCCGCTGACCTCGGCGGACCAGATCTCGGCCTTCTCGGGCATCTTGAGCCGCAGGAACTGGTTGCGGTTGTTGCGCACGCTGTAGACGGCCTTGGTCATGCGGCGGCCGTCGTTGAGCTGCATGGAGGTGAAGAGCGCGCTGTCGACGATGGTGACGAGGACGCCGACCTCGGCGTGCTTCTTGACGGTCAGGGGCAGGCTGAAGGAGTCGGCGACGTAGCGGAAGCCGAGCAGGATGGGCTGGTGGGTCATGGCGACGAGCTCGGCGGGGAGCTGGCGGACGTCCACGCTGGTGGCGCCGGTGACGGCGCCTGCGGCGATCTCGACGTTGGTCACGGCCACGACGCCGACGAAGCCCTTCTC
>CBFDBL010000182.1:0-9687 GCA_965603035.1 uncultured bacterium | reverse complement strand
CGCAGCCGCCGGGTGCGCTGCCGCAGGCGAAGGTCACGTCGCGGCCGTGTCGCTGGAGCGCGGCGCAGAGGTTGACGGCGGGCTCGGCCGGCCCGGTCCAACGCCCGTTGCTGAAGAGGTGCAGGACTCTCATGCGTGCACAGGCCCCGTCGGGGCGCGTCAGGCGTCCACAGGGTTGGCGGCGCGCCGCGCGGGGGCCTTGGCCCCTCTGCGGGCGGCGCGCGCGCGGCGACGACGCGTCGCCTTGAGGATGCAGCGGGGGAAGCGCCCGCGCGTCAGCCTCGTGTCCGCGCCGGCGTAGGCCACGAGGAATCGCATGCGGTCGGTCGCGGTGACGCCCACGGGCGCGTCGTTGAGCTGGCTGAGGTTCTTCCTGCGCCGCCTGTGGGTCAGCCACTTGTAGAAGGTCACGCTTTCGAGGTCGAGCAGGTAGAAGGCCCAGCGCCCCTGCCGGTCGGCGGTCAGGATGTTCTTCATCGACCAGTCGTTGTGGTAGATGCCGCGGTCGTGCACGCGGCGGAGCCATCGGCCGAGCTGGCGGACCATGCGGCGCTTGGCGTCGAGCGCCGGCCGCGTCAGCGGGCCTGCGAAGCGCCTGGCGAGCAGGCGGTCGAGCGCCACGGCCCCCTCGACGAGGCGGGTCACCAGGTAGCGGGAGGCCCCGCGCTCGAGCAGGGCGACGGGCTCGGCCGTCGCGATGCCGCACGCCGCGAGATGCTGCGCCGCGCGCCAGGCGAGCGCCGCGCGCGTGCCCCGCAGCAGGTCCTTCACGCGGTCGCTGGGGCCGAGCGGGAGGTACTCCTTGACCACCAGCGCCTGGCCGCCGGCGCGCACGCTCGTCACGTGGGTGCGGCGACCGCGCTTGAGCAGCCCCTCGCCCGTGGCGAGCGCGCGGTCGTGCGCCGCCGCCACCTCCGCAAGCGCCTCGCGCGACAGCCCAGCCGTCCTGACCACCCGCACCTCCCTGCCGCGGCGCGTCCCGGGCACCCAGTGTGGCCCGTCGCCGCCGTCCCCCGCGTCCGTTGCACACATACGCCGCCCTTCGGGCGCTTGCCGTCCGCGTGCCCAGAATGCACGTTCAGCACGCGATTATAGCGGGCTGGGGGAGCGGAGTCAAAGCGGGCGCCAGTCAGGTCAGGCCGGCGTCCCTGAGCACCATGGCCTCCTGGAGCGGCAGGACGCAAACCCACAGCGGGTTCCAGGTGTTGTGGCCGCCGCGCCAGAGGCTCTCGTCGCCGGGGCCTTGCCAGTATCGGGTGTGGAAGAGGGCCTCGCCCTGCTCGCCGGCCACGTTGTGCTGGTCGGGTCGGTGGAATCCCCAGGGGCACCCCTTGCGTGCGACGGCCTGGGTGGCGGCCCAAGCGACGGTGCGGGCGAAGCGCTCGTAGCGGACGTCGCCGGTGGCGCGTGCGAGCCGCACGAGCAGCGAGGGGCAGGCGAAGGCGTCGAGGTGGTGGTTCTGGACGGACACCGATTGCCAGCCGGTGCTCGCGAGTCGGCCGTGGCACGGCTTGCCGGGCGGGAAGGTCACGTCCCAGACGTAGTAGAACGTCAGCGCCCAGTCGGCCGCGGCGCGCGCCCAGTCGAGCAGGCGGCCCTCGCCGAACGACTCGTAGCAGTCGAGCGCGGCGGCGAGCAGGAACAGGCCGGCCTCCTTGTCCTCGCACCGCGCGTCCAGCGTCGAGCCCCACGGCGGAGAGCCGGAATCGGCCAGGAACAGGCCCCGATACCCGGTCATCAGCTCGCGCGCCGCCACGCGATAGCGGTCTACCCCCGTCAGGGCGCCGGCCAGCGCCAGCGCCGACACGCAGGGGGCCCCCGCCGCCGACGGCGCGGAAGCCAGCACCGCCCCGTTCGCCGTCCAGGCATGCGGCAGCACGCCGTCGGCCGCCCAGTGCGCGCGGTCGGCCAGGAAGTCGGCGACGCGGCACAGCCGCTCGCGCCACGGGCCGACGCTCAGGCCCAGGCGCCTGCCCAGCTCGACGAGCCGGGCCAGGTTCGCCATCGTCTCGCCGAGCGGTCGCGAGCTCTCGCCCTCGACCCCGTCGAGCTGCCGGTGGACCCATTGGCCTGCGTCGAGCGCGTAGCGGAGCGCGGGCAGCCGTCCCTCGGGCAGGGGCTGTGCGACGAAGAAGTCGGCGGCGCGGAGGGCCATGGTCTCGAGGTACTGCTTGCCGAGGCGACGCCCCTCGTGCAGGGTGCACCAGCACGCGCGGAGTGCCTGGCCGACCCAGCCCCACTGGAAGTAGGGGCCGCGGCCATAGACGTTCCTGCGCGGGACGCACAGGAATCCCGCGGCGCCGCCGTGCTCGACGTAGCGAGCGCGCAGGCAGTTGAGCTTGAGCGCGATGAAGCGATCGAGCGACAGGGCGGGCTTGGCCGCCGGCTCGAGCGCCCGGTGCGCGAGCCACAGGCCGGCGCGGAAGCCGTGCCCCGGTGCCTCGGCGCGGTCGGCGGCGACGAGCACCTGCTTGTCGAAGGCCGCGCCCGGCTCGGCGGTCAAGTGGCAGTCGGCGCAGTCCATCACGCGGCCCTGCGCGCCGTAGATGGCGTCGCGGCGCCCGTTCGTCGCCACGGCGCCGCTCGCCACCAGGGCCGTCGCCGCATCGTGCTCGAGCGCCAGGCCCAGGCTCCACCACCGGTCGTCGCGCGCGGGGCCGAGCCGCGACGGGCGGCTCAGCAGGCTGACCGACGAGCGTCCCGCCGCCCCATCCCACTCGCAGCAGACCATCGGCACGGGGAAGCGGTGCTCCTCGTACAGGCATCGGGCGGGGCGCTCGTCGGCGAAGCGCGGCACCACGCGGCCAGGGTCCGCGCTCGGGTTGCCGTTGTAGCTGATGCCCGGCAGCACGTACTGCTGGCGACCGCCGGTCGGGCAGCGCGCCTCGATGAGCAGGTCCACGGCGTCCTGCGGCGCCGAGCCGCCGTAGGTCCATTGCCGCACCAGGCGCAGCGTCGCCCCCTCGAAGGCATAGGCGTCGGCGACCGCCCAAGGCTGGCCGTCGAGCTCGCCGCGGCCCGTCACGCGGAGCGTGTCGCCGTCCAGGGTCGCCTCGGCGGCGGGGATCCATTGGCGCTGTCCCGCGCGCTCGAGGGGCCAGCCCTGCGGGCCGAGCAGCTCCGCCGCCGTCCACCACTGGGCGCCGGTGCGTGCCCGCAGGCGGGCCGTCCAGCCCGCAGCCGTGGCCTCCGCCAGCAGCCGGCGGGTGTCGTCGCCCGAGCTCAGCGTGTGGACCGCCATCGCGAGCCTCCTGCCAGCGCCGCCACCGATTAGACTGCTGCCGGCCGCGCCTGTCAACCGACGGCGGCGGGCGGGGCCCCGCGTCTCGGGGGCCAGGCTACGCAGGAGGAGGGAGGAGGAGCGGGGCAGGGGGGCGCGGCGGCGCGGCAGAGCGCTGGGCTTTGTCATCGTAAGTAATTGTGGGCACTGGACTAACACGGATGTTGTCAGGAAGCGCGTCTCCCCGGCGGCGGGCGTGGCACGCCGATTGCGTAAGGGACGGGCGTTGTTGGGAGGTTTGGACGCCCTAGGTCGGGGAGCGCGAGGAGCGGACAATGGCGTGGCGTGGGAGACGCAGAATCACGGGCTCCGCTGCGGTGGAGCTCATCGCCGTGGTGGCGGTCATCGCGCTGTTGCTGGCGATGGGCTTCATGCTCTACCGCAGCGTGAGGCTCTCGGCACGGGTCGTGGTCGCCGAGCAGAACCTCAAGCAGGTCTCGACGGGGATGGAGCATTACTTCCGCGAGTACAACAGCTACCCGCCCCAGGGCAGCGACCTGACGGCCGAGCTCGCACCGTTCGTCGAGGACCCGAGCGTCTTCGCCAACCCTCTGCGGGAGGAGGACAGCCTGGGCGAGACGATCAATGTCCTCTACAGGCAGCCCACGGTCGAGGAGTTGGACAGCCCGGACACCTACGTCACGGCCATGGTCGCCGACAACGGCAGGACCATCGTCTTGCTGGAGACCGCGTTCACCAGCGACTAGCGACGGGCCACGGCGGCGGCCCGCGATACGGCGGCCCCGGGCACAGCCCACGCGGTTGTGCCCGGGGTTGTTTTGTACCGAGGAAGCGGGCGACGGCCGGGCGGTACCCTCGCGGCTGCGGAGGCGCGCCTCGGCTTGCGCCCTGTGCCGCTCCCCGATATCCTGTAGGCGCCTTCCCACGGCTCCCTCGTGCGACGGCGGGGCCGAGGCTCGAGACGCGGCGATAGCGGACACAGGCGCGCCATGGCGACGGGGACCATCATCCGGCTCGACACGGGCTCGTGCATCGTGCGGTGCGAGGGCGAGGCGGTGCGCTGCTCGCTGCCGGGGAAGTGGCGGCTGACCCACCGCGCCCGCGCGCGGCCCATCGCCGTGGGCGACCGCGTGAGCATCCGCCGCGAGCCGACCGGCGACGCGGTGCTCGACGGCGTGGAGCCGCGCACGGGCGGCAAGCTGAGCCGCAAGGCCGCGGGCGAGCGGGGGCTCGAGCAGGTCGTCGCAGCCAACGTGGATCAGCTCGTGGTCGTCGTCTCGGCCGCCGAGCCGCCGCTGCGCCGCGGCCTGCTCGACCGCCTGGTCGTCTCGGGCGAGCACGGCGAGCTCGACGTCGCCGTGTGCCTGAACAAGATCGACCTCGTGGACCCGGCGCCCTTCGAGGCCGCGCTCGACGTCTACCGCCGGCTCGGCTACGCCGCCGTCGCCACGAGCGTGGTCGCGGGCACGGGCCTCGAGGCCCTGCGCGCGCTGCTCGGCGAGAAGACCTCCGTGCTCGCCGGGCCGTCGGGCGCCGGCAAGTCGTCGCTGCTCATGGCCGTGCAGCCGGGCCTCCGGCTCCGCGTCCGGCCCGTCAGCGCGGCCACCTCGAAGGGCCGCCACACGACCACCGCCGTCCGCCTGCTGCCGCTGGACGCCGGCGGCTACGTGGTCGATACGCCGGGGATCCGCGAGTTCGCCCTCTACGATCTCCGGCGCGACGAGCTCCAGCACTGCTTCCCCGAGATCGACGAGCGCTTCGGCCGCTGCCAGTTCCGCAACTGCACGCACCGCGTCGAGCCGGGCTGCGCCGTGACCGCCGCCGTCGAGGCGGGCCATATCGACCCCGTGCGCTACGAGAGCTACCGACGCATCTACGACTCGCTGCCCGACCCCTCCGACTACCGACGCGCCCGATGAGCCCAGCCGACGAGCCCCGTGCCGTGATCTTCGACCTCGACGGCGTGCTCGTCGACAGCGAGGGCCTGCACGTCGAGGCCTGGCGCCTGCTCTTCGCCCGCCAGGGCATGAGCGTCAGCGACGCCGACTACGAGCACGGGGTGGGCATGACCGACGTCGCGTGGATCCGCTGGCTCTTCGAGCGCCGCGGGCGGAGCGTGGACGCCGCGTGGTGGCAGGACGCCAAGCGCGCGGTCTACGCCGACCTGCTCGAGCGCGACGTCCGCCCGTTCCCGGGCGTCGTCGAGCTGGTCGGTCGGCTGGCGGGGGAGTTCCGCCTGGCCGTGGCGTCGAGCTCGTGGCGCGAGAACATCGAGACGGTGGTCCAGCGTCTCGGGCTGGCGGGCCGCTTCGGCGCGCTCGTGGGCAAGCAGGACGTCGAGCACCACAAGCCGCGCCCCGAGGCCTTCCTGCTCGCGGCCGAGCGGCTCGGCGCCCGCCCGGCCGCCTGCACCGTCGTCGAGGACTCGGTGCTCGGCATCCGCGCCGCCAAGGCCGCCGCCATGCGCTGCATCGCGGTCGCCAACAGCTTGCCCGCCCATCGCCTGGCCGCGGCCGACCTCGTTCTGGCCTCGCTCGAGGACGCCGAGCGCGTGATCGCGTTCGCGCGCGGCCCATGAACAAGCCCCCCGCCAGCGCGTCCGCCTGGCCGGAGGGCACAAGGTGTGGGCCGGGGGCCTACCGCCGCTTGCGGCACACGAAGCCCTGGAGCTCGTCGACGTAGTCGGCGACGAAGCCTGCCGCCGCGAGGCGGTCGGCCACGCCGCCCCGGATGTCCTGCTTCTTCTTCCCCCGGGAGCGGGGCTCGCCGACGTAGTGGTACATCCTGCCGCTGACGGTGAGCACTCGGCTGAGCTCGAAGTAGAAGTCCCTGCCGTAGAGCTCGCCGGCGCGCGAGATGTGGGGCGGGTCGTGCACGGCCGCCTCGAACGAGCCGGTGGGCTGGGTGGCGAGGAAGGTGGTGAC
The DNA here is from genome assembly GCA_965603035.1 of uncultured bacterium. Classification (GTDB taxonomy): domain Bacteria; phylum Planctomycetota; class PUPC01; order DSUN01; family DSUN01; genus CAZDNN01. The sequence continues at coordinate 3,522 of CBFDBL010000182.1, read as the reverse complement.
GTCCTCGGCGATCACGTCGATGCGGCTGTCGAAGAGGTACTCCTCCGACCACGGGTTCAGCCGCGCGATCTCCAGCACGTCGATGTCGTACTCGACCGAGTAGACCCGGTCGGCGCCGAGCCGCGCAGCCCAGATCGCCGTGTAGCCCAGGCCGCCACACGTGTCGAGCACCCGGTCGCCAGGCCGCACGACCGTCCGCACGATCTCCTCGGCCTGCGCGTAGGGACAGCACCCCTCGGTGCGGTGCATCTTCACCCCGCTGATCTCGAGGGTCGGCGCACTGTCGGTCGCCATGAGCTTGCAGTAGAACTGCCCGTGCCGCTCCACCGCCCGCAGCTCGCCGTCCACGACCACATACACCCTGCCGCGCTTGCGCCCGATCGGCTCGAGGTCCTTGAACGACAGTTCGGTGCCGTCGGGCAGCAGCGCCCTGTAGCGCGCGAGGCGCACCACGCAGCGCGAGCGATTGAGGTCGAGCGAGCACGTCAGGCGGTCGTGCTTCCTGCGATGCGCCTTGAGGATGGCACGGGCCACAGCAGGGGTGAGGTAGCTGCGGCGGGCAGCGGATGCATCGACGTCCACAGGCAGGATTCCGACAGGAGGCTGCTGGCGGCCAACCACGCTCATCTTAGCGCCCCGGCGCCGTGAAGTCAACCGCAAACAGTGTCAGGGGCACGACTTCCCGCGCCGGGTGCCCGCGTCGTGCGGCATTTGGGGTTGCATGCGAGGCGGCGGGCGGCTAGAATCGTAGGCTGTTGGGCTTCCCAGCTTCTCTCGATGTGGATGGAGGAGGCAGCGCCGTGGTTCTCAGGCGTCTGGACGGAGCGTGGACCGCTCTGGTCACGCCGTTCGCGCAAGGCGGGGAGATCGACTGGGCGGAGTTCGCCCGGCTCGTCACGTTCCAGATCGACCAGGGCATCACGGGCCTGCTGCCGTGCGGGACGACCGGGGAGTCGCCCACGCTGGACTGGGCCGAGCACAACGGCGCGATCGACCGGGTGCTGTCGCTGCGCGAGGGCCGGTGCTTCGTGCTGGCCGGGACGGGGTCGAACTCCACGGCCGAGGCGCTGCGCGCCTCGCGGCACGCGGTCGAGGCGGGCGCCGACGCCGTGCTGCTGGTGGACTGCTACTACAACGGCCCCTCGTCGCTGGAGCTGCGGCGCGAGTACCACGGCGCGATCGCCGCGGCGTGCCCGACGGCCCTCATCGTGCCCTACGTCATCCCCGGCCGCAGCGGCACCGCGCTCGAGCCCGAGGACCTGGCCATTCTCGCCGACGAGTTCCCCAACCTCCGCTCGGTCAAGGAGGCGACGGGCGACCTCGAGCGCATGGCCCGCACCCGCGCGCTCTGCGGCGACGACTTCGACATCCTGTCGGGCGACGACAACCTGACGGCCGCGATGATGACGGACCCGGCCATTCGGGCCGACGGCGTCATCTCGGTTGCCTCGAACGTCGTGCCCGCGGCCATCGAGCGGATGTGCCGCGCCTTGGCTGAGGGTCGGCGCGACGAGGGTCAGGCCCTCGCGGCGGGGCTGGCGCCGCTCTTCGACATCGTCTCGGTCGCCGTCGAGAACATCCGCGTCGTGCGGGGCCGCGAGCTGCCGGTGCTCGACAAGTTCCGCAACCCCCTGGCCATCAAGACCCTGATGCGGGGCCTCGGCATGATCGCGGGCGGCTGCCGCAGGCCGCTGGGCAGGATGACGGAAGCGGGCGTCGAGGTGGTCCGCGCCGCGGCGCGCGCCGTGTGGGCCGCGAGCCCCGACATTCTCCGCCCCATCGAGCCGGCCTTCGGCGTCGCCATCGGCGAGCGGCTCGCCGACGACGCCCTCTGGGCCGCCATGGCCTACGACGCCGACTGACCCGCACCGGCCACGGCAGGGCAGGGCGGGCCGGCCGCCGAGCCGCGGCCGCCGATTCGCGACGGTCGATTCACAGGAAAGGGACCCCGCCGTGAGGATCTGGCGCACCGCTCGCCTCGCACGCCTGGCCGCCGTCCTGGCGCCTGCGATCGTCCTGGCCGGCTGCTACCAGCCGAGCCGCCTGCTCACCGTCACCTCGAACCCCGACATCCTCGAGGGCCAGCGCACGCGCGTCACCATCGCCATCCAGAACGTCCTGCCGCAAGCCATCATCCCCGTCTCGATCACGCTCTACGAGCGCATCGACCCGACCGAGCAGCTCGCCACGCGCCGCATCCTCGCCGACCGCGAGTTCCTCGCGCCGCTCCAGGCAGCCAAGGTCCGCCACCTCACGACCCTCGGCCGCGTCGAGGCCGACCAGGTGCGCGACGCAGGCATCTGGCGGCGCGTGCCCGACACCCGCTTCCTCCACCCGCGCATCCTGCTCCCCGGCCAGAGCGTCGCCGAGACCTTCGAGTTCCAGGCCGTCGAGCGCCACCGCCGCAGCCTGCGTTGCGACCTCTACTACTTCCGACTCGACAGCGACGAGCTCCGCGGCAGGCTCTACGTCCGCGACACCTCGCTCACCCGTCGACGCGACGACGACCACCACACCGACGTCTTCGTCTCCGCCGACCCCGGCTCGCTCGCCGACGCCGACCCCAGGCCAGCCAACTACCTGCTCTATCGTCGCCGCATCCCCTCGCCCCAGGCCACCTCGATCGTCTCCAAGCCCGTGCCCCTGCGCGTCAGGCCACGAGCCTTCAGCCACCGCCAGGCCGCGACCCGCGCCCGATTCGCGCCCAGGGCCCACCTCTACTTCTCCCCGGCCAACGCCTGGGCCTTCGACTACGACACCGGCACCTGGCTCGTCGGCCCCACCGCCACCGTCAAGCTCACCGGCCGCTACATCGCGCTCCTCGCCGACCTCGAGCGCGCCGCCGCGCCCACCATCGTCCTCACCGCGCCCCGACGCGACGGCGACAAGCTGCTCCGACTCTTCCAGGAATCCGGCTACGCCGACCCCAAGGACACGGCCAAGACCGCCCGCGCCACCATCCCCACCGACCGTCTCATCGGAGTCCTCCAGCGCGCCGAGGCCCTCGGCTACCTCATCGACGGCACCACTTGGCGTCCGCTGCCCAAGGCCCCCTGACCGCCACTCGCCCCCGCCGCTCCGCCCGGTCCGCCGCCCCTTGCGAACGCCGGCCCCGCTCCCTCGTCCGCGACGCCCTCCCAGAGAAAGCACCCACGGTCGTTCGCAGAGCCGCACCTGCCAGACCCCACCGCCAAGCAGTCGAAGTCCGCGGGCATCCCGGCCCCAAGCCGCCGGAAGGGCGGTGCGCGCCGAGGTCGCGCGCACGACGTGACCACCTGACGCACGCCCGCGGCAGCCCACGCAGCCCGCGGCACTTCTCTCGGACCTGTGCAGGTCCGAGAGATATCACGAGCCGCGGGACGGGGAGAGCCTGCCTCGCGGCCTGCGCGTCGCGCCGACGCGACAACGCTCCTGCGCGCACAACGTGACAGCCCGCCCTACGCTTGCAGCACCGCACGCAGCCCAACGCACTTCTCTCGGACCTGTGCAGGTCCGAGAGATATCACGAGCCGCGGGACGGGG
>CBFDBL010000181.1:0-9705 GCA_965603035.1 uncultured bacterium | reverse complement strand
GCGCGAGCACGAGCGCGGCCGACAGCGAGCCGGGGTCGGGGCGCCCGAGGCGGAGGCTGGTGGCCAGCTCCGGCTGGTTGGCGAGGTCGAGCAGCAGGTCGTGGGGGTTGGCCGCGACGGTCGTGACGGTGAGCGGGCCCTCGAGCCTGGCGAGCCGGGCCTTCAGCTCGTCGCCGACGGCCACGTGGAAGGGCAGCGCGAAGCCACCTGCGGCACCGTGCCCGAGCGCCGCCAGCTCCGCGGCCAGGGCCTTGTAGGCATCGGCCTCGACCGCCATCGGCGTCCGCTCGGGCCCGGCGCGGCAGTAGCACACCTGGCGGTGCGCATCGACGGCGTAGGCCTCGAGGCGCCCGCCGCGCCCCTCGCCGGGGAAGGCGATCGTCACCGCGGGCTCGGCCGCGCGGCCCGCCTCCGACTCGAAGTACGCACGCGCCAGCTCGCCGCCCCGACGCGACTGCGCCAGCCGCGCCAGCCGCTTCACCAGCATCTCGAACTTCTCGGCGGCCAGCGGAGCACCGACGCCCAGCGTCGGCCCCCCGGCCCCCTCGGTCACCGTCAGCGCGCGGTCCGCGCCGCGGATCGCGATGCGCCGACCGCCGCGCTCGCCCCGGCCGCCGGACCCCATCGGCCCGAGAAGCCACAGCAGCGCGAACACCACGTTCCCCACCGCCAGCACCCCGACGAGCGGGTAGAGCAACACCCGCGCCGGCACCCGGCTCGGCGACGCATCAGGCATTGAGTCTCATCCTTCCAGGGGCATCGAGGCAGCCGACCGGCCCGCAACCCGGACCACCAGGATTCTATGCCGTACCCCCCGTCAGATCAAATGCTGAGGGAGCCGCAAGGCCCGCCATCGCCATCGTTCAGCTGATCGTTCACGCCATCGATCTGGATGGGTGGATGCTCGATATTCGCCGCTCGTCACTCCGCGAAGCGACTCCTCCACTCGACCCTCGAACCTCGTCCCTCGACACTCCCGCTCAGCGGGCTGCCCACGAAAGACGCGAAAGAGCGCGAACGCAGAGAAAGAGGAGGGAACCAGAGATGACACGGATTGCAGGGATGAGAGAAGAGACATGAACCACGGAGACACGGAGAGCGCGGAGAAGAGGATGAGCTGTTGATGAGGCTAGAAGGGTTCTCTGCCCCGGCTCGCGCACCCGCCCGGACGGTCGGGAGGCCTGAAAGGCCGCAATAGCATAGCCCAGGGCAAGCGGTGAGCCGAAGGCGCGCCGCGACGCCCTGGGTCCCGCGTCCGCCCAAGACAAGCCCTGTAGGGGCGAAATAGCGCGCACGGGGCAAGCATCAAGTGTCAGAACCTGACCCCGAATCACCCGAATCCCGGCGACCGCCAACGACGCCCTCCTCGCGGAAGTCGATGGCATACTGGTCCTCGCGCGGGACCGCTCTCCGAAGGCGTATGGGCGTCGCGTGAGCCGACGCCCACTTCCTGACGAGTTCTTCATGTGCGGGCGGGATCGCCATGCCAAGAATGACGCCCTTCAGTGTCCCATCCGGGAATCTGCGTATGCCGTGCCCGTCCATGTCAAGAAGTCGGTGCTCGTCTTCGTGCTTCCATTCTCTCGACTTCCAGAGGCACATGGTCTTGACCTTCTGGAACGGGTCGTCCTTGTAGACGTTGGGCGTGGGATACTTCCTGCTGTAGTGCACGCGCACGGGGCTCAGGAAGTCCACCTGATCCAAGCTCATGGCTTGGAATACGAGACAGATGCCGCGATGGCTGTCGGCGTAATACGACCACATGGGGATGCTTCTGTTGTTGCGTGTCAGGCAGAAGACGCCGATGCGGTCTCTGTGTGTCTCGGCTTGACGCATTTTCTGGCGGTCCCACTTCGCCCAATCCGCCTGGGACCATGACCCGAAGCGTCTCTCCGCGGCGGCATGTGCTTCGTCCACGCTGCGGCCCTCAAGTGTGTGCAGGTAACGGGCGAAAGCTGTCTTCCTTTCCACTGGCGTTGCCGTCATGTCCATGGAGAACCGGCCGTCAAACGGGTCGTTGAACGAGGACGGCGGAGCGAAGTAGACTTCGTTGCGGATGAAGACGGCTTCTGCGTGGCGGCGCTGCTTGCGTGTTGTGAGCGCTCGGTACTTGTAGTAAGCGTCGAACGGAGATCCCATGCCCGCGAGTGTTTTGGCTGCTTGCATCATCTGGAGCTTTGCGGCCTCGCCCTCTGAGAGCATGGTCCCGCCTTCCGCGTCAGTGTCCATGTTTGGAGTCGCACAGGAATGGGAGCGCTTCCGCACGTGAAAGCGGCGGCCGGGCCGCGCAGGCGGAGCGAGGGTCACGGTTGCTCGGCGGGTCGTCCTGCACGATCGGTGGCAGGCCCGTCGGCCCCGACGCTGCTCGGCCGCGCGGGCCAGGGTACGACCCCAGGCAGGGGAAGTCAAGGAGATCCTACCGGGTTGCCGCACGAGTTGCCTGCCCCAATCCCGCCGCCGCAGTTCCACGCAAGCAAGGGCGAGGACAAGACCGCCTGAAGGCGGCACTACGTACCCGCCTGCGGCGGACAGAGGGCCGGGTCGGGAGTCTGTCGCCGCCTTGCGGCGGTTTGTAGTGCCGCCTTCAGGCGGTCGGTCCTCTTCACGCTTCGCGTGAGGGTGTCGTCTCGCGTGGCGAGACGACGTGATTGCATCACGCGGAGCGTGATGACTACACTCAGAACCGCCGATGTCTCTGGGCCTGCCTCTTCGCCAGGCTTCCACCCTTCCATTCTTCCATCGTTCCGCCCTCCCCGCCGCCGTGCTTGCGGGTTCGGCCGGTTGCCGCTAGGATGGTCGCGACCGGTTTCCACGTTGGTGCGAGGCGACGCGATGGCTGCGAGGGTGACGAGGCTGAGCGAGCATCTGGCCGTGGTGCACGCCCATATCAACGTCGGCGTGCTGCACGACGGCGGCAAGGCCATGCTGTTCGACTGCGGCGACGGCGGCGCGGTCGAGGCGGCTCGGCGGCTCGGCGTCGAGATGGTCGAGGCCGTGGCGTTCACCCACCACCACCGCGACCAGGCCTGCGGCGCCCACGCGCTCGCCGAGGCCGGCGCCGGCATCGGCGTGCCCGCCGCCGAGCGGCCCCTGTTCGACGACGTCGCCGCCTACTGGGGCGACCCCAAGCGCCGATGGCACCTCTACGACTCCCGCCCCCATCACCTTACCCTCGCCGAGCCGGTGCGCGTGAACGCGACCTACCGCGGCGGCGACCGCTTCGCCTGGGGGCCGGCCCGCGTCAGCGTGCTCGACACCCCAGGCCACACCGACGGCAGCGTGAGCTACCTCGTCGAGGTCGACGGCCGGCGCGTCGTCTTCTCGGGCGACGCCCTCTACGCCGAGGGCCAGGTGTGGGACGTCCACAGCCTCCAGAAGGGCACCATGACGCGCGACTACCACGGCTTCCTCGGTGCCCGCGCCCAGCTCGTCGAGAGCCTGCGCCGCCTCAGGAAGGCCAAGCCCGACGTCCTCGTGCCCTCGCACGGCAAGCTGATGCGCCAGCCGGCGAGGGCCGTCGACGCGCTCGTCGAGCGGCTCGACCGCTGCTACGACAACTACGTGGCCATCTCCGCGCTCCGCCACTACTTCCCGAAGCTCTTCGCCGACTACGCCGGCCGACCCGACCACATGCCCATCCGCAAGGGCAGGCCCAAGCCCCCCTGCCTCCGCCACATCGGGACGACCTGGGTCGTCATCGCGAAGGACAAGGCGGCCTTCGTCATCGACTGCGGCAACGCCCACGTGATCGAGCAGCTCCGCAAGATGCTCACCGACGGCGAGATCCGCAGCGTCGAGGGGCTGTGGGTGACCCACTACCACGACGACCACGTGGACGCGGTCCCCCAGTTCCAGAAGGCCTTCGACTGCCCCTGCTACGCCGACGGCTCGGTCGCGAAGGTCGTCACCGAGCCGCTCGCCTGGCGGCTGCCGTGCATCTCGCCGGCGAAATGCCGCGTCGATCGCGCGACCAGGGACGGCGAGCGCTGGCAGTGGCACGAGTGGGCGCTGACCGCGTACCACCTGCCCGGGCAGACGCTCTACCACGGCGGCCTGCTGGCCGAGGCGGGCGACCTGCGGCTCTTCTTCGTGGGCGACTCGTTCACGATGGCGGGGATCGACGACTACTGCGCGGCGAACCGCAACTGGCTGGGCAAGGGCGTCGGCTTCGACCGCTGCGTCGCGCTGGTCGAGCGGCTCGAGCCCACGCACATGTTCAACTGCCACGTGGACGAGGCCTTCGACTTCACCCCCGAGCAGTGCCGCTTCATGCGCGCCACTCTCGCCGAGCGCGAGGCCCTCTTCGGCCTGCTCGTGCCCTGGGACCACGCCAACTACGGCATCGACGAGCCCTGGACACGCTGCCACCCCTACGAGCAGACGGCGAAGCCCGGCGCCGACGCCGCGCTCCGACTCGTCGTCACCAACCACTCGGCCGAGCCGCGCGTCGCCCGCTCTCGCCCCGTCCCCCCCCGAGCCTGGACGGGAGGGCGAGGCTCCCGCCGAGCCGCCGAATGGACGCAGGCCACCGTCCCCGCCAAGGCCGAAGGCTCGGTCCCGTGCGCGGTCAAGGTGCCGCAGGCCGCGCGGCCCGGCCGCTACGTCATCCCGCTCGATCTCATCTACGGCAGTTGGGACCTGCCGCAGTTCACCGAGGCCATCCTCGTCGTTGAGTAGAGTCTCCCAGCGCAAGATGCGCGCATCTTGCGCGCATGTTGGGCCGAGGAAAACTCGGGCTGGGCACACCTTATGGGATCGAGCGCCTTTGCGGTCGATCCAATAAGCCTCGCTCTTCGTGGGCAAGGGATGTCCCTGCGGCTCTTTTCGAAGAGGCAGACAAAACCAACGGAGTTGGCTTTGTTTTCCAGTGTGCCCAGCCCGAGTTTTCCTCTTTGGTTGCGGCCGTAGGCCGCGTTAGGGAACGTGCATGAGCCCCATCATCTCCCCCGACACGTGCGAGCTCCGCGGCATCGAGAGCCGCGACGAGGTCAAGCAGGTCGCCGACCTCTACGGCAAGGCCTTCGGCGGCTACGAGTGGCACTACCGCAACTACACCGACCTGCTCCTCCACCGCGTGCCGCGGCGCCAGTGGCGGCTGTCGCGCACGCTGTGGGCCGGCAACGGCACGCCCGTGGCGCACGTCCGCATCTGCGACCGCACGATGCGGCTCGGCAACGCCCAGCTCCGGGTCGGCGGGATCGGCGACGTGTGCACCCACCCGCTCCACCGCAAGCGGGGCCTCATGCGCCACCTGTTCGCCCACTGCATCGAGTTCATGGCCGCCGAGGGCTACGACCTCTCGATCCTGTGGGGCATCGGCCGGCTCTACGACAAGTTCGGCTACATCGCCTGCCTGCCCGGCGGGACGCTCCAGATGGCTCGGGATCAGGTGGCGCGGCTCAACGGCCCCTATCGCGGCCGCCGCGCGCAGGGCAGCGACGTGGACGCGCTCGTGCGGCTCCACCGCGACGACTTCGCGACCCGCGACGGCGCCATGCGGCGGCCCGGCGCCCTGTGGGCCGAGCGCGCCGTCCAGGAGAAGTTTGCCCGCGTGCTCGCCGACGGCCAGCAGCGGCTCCGCGCCGCCTACGCCGCCCAGCCCGACGGCGACGCGCTCGTGCTCCGCGACGTCTCGCTCGGCCGCAAGCCCGACCGCCGCGCCGTCCTCTCCGTCCTCGCCGACATGGTGAAGCTGGCGAGGAAGTGCGAGAAGCCGAATCTGCGGTTCGAGCTGCCGCCCGAGCACCCCATCGGCCAGTTCGCCCGTGCCGACGGCTGCCAGGTCCGCCGCTACCACGGCCACCGCGGCGGCGGCATGGCCCGCGTCATCGACCTCGCGGGCCTCTGCGAGCGCATGGCCCCCGACTGGACCCGCCTGCTCGCCGCCTCGCCCGTTGCCTCCTGGCAGGGCCGCTTCCGCCTCGACACGGACCTCGGCGCCGTCGACCTCGTCATCGCCGACGGCAAGGTGGTGCCCCAGCCCCCCGCGGGCCGCGCCACGACGACCCTCCGCGCCGCGCAGGACAAGCTCACCCGCCTCCTCCTCGGCTTCCACGGCCCCGAGACCGCCCTCCTGCTCGGCGAGATCAAGCCTCCCGCTGCCGCCCTCCCGCTCGCGCGCGCCCTCTTCCCGCGGCGCGCCCTCCACGTCTTCCCCGCCGACCGTTTCTGACAGCGACGGCCATCGGTGCTTGAAACCCTCCCGGCGCGCGCGTATACTGGCGACGCGGCAGGCAGTGCGGTCTGGAGGCAAGACAATGAAGTACCTGGGGATCGCAAGGGTCGAGGACGGGACGCTCGTAATGCCCGACGCGTTCCGCGAGGTGGCGGGGCAGAGCGACTATGAGGCCGTGCAGGTGGGTGACGCCATCCTGCTGCTGGTAGCGCCGCTGGACCAGGAGCGACTCAAGCGGATCGAGGAACTCACCGAGGCGTCCATCGACGAGCACCGCAGCTCCCTGGAGGGGCTGGCGCGGTGAACTGGATCACGGTGGATGAGCTGGCGCTGATCCACGCGCGGGTGATTGCCGAGACGGGCGGCATCCAGGGCATCACAAGCCCCGGCATTCTGGAATCTGTTCTCGCCCGGCCCTTCACCTCCTTCGCCGGCGTCGAGCACTTCCCCGACCTGCTGGCCAAGGTCGCGGCACTGATTCACAGCCTGATCGCCTTCCATCCCTTCGCCGACGGCAACAAGCGCACCGCCCTGGTCGCCGCCGACGTGTGTCTGCGACTGAACCGTCGTCGGCTGGTCCCGTCCGAGGAGGTAGAGCCCTTCTTCTGGGCAATCGCGCGCGGAGAAAGGGACACCGGCAACATCGCGCACTGGCCGCGGACCCACACCGAACCCTGGCAGCGACCACACAACTGACCTCACCTCTCCAGCGTCAGCCCCCACCCGGGCTTGTCGGGCAGGACGAGGTGGCCCTTGTCATCGAAGGTGTAGGCGGAGTAGTCCACGCCGCGGGTGGTGCCGGGGATGCCCTCGATGATGGCGACGTTGCCGAGGCCGCCGGCGAGCTGGGCGACGTAGTGGGGACGCGGGATCCAGGCCCACGTGTGCGGCGAGGTCAGGATGCCGGCCTTCGCGAGCTCGGGCATGCGGTGGCGCCAGCGGGTGAAGCCGACGATGCCGAGGTCGAGGTTGAGGATGTGGACGAGCTTCTCGCGGCACAGGGCCAGCAGGTTCTCGACGTGCGCTCGCGAGTAATCGCCGTAGTCCCAGTGCTGCTTGGCGCGCTCGCGGCGCATCTCGCCCTCCATGATGAGGGCCTTGCAGCCGGCCTTGGCCATGTGGTCGCGGAGCCTGACGAGCGGCTCGCGGTCCTCCCAGAAGGGCTCCTCGATGGCGTACAGATCGCAGTCGGCCACGGCGGAGACGTAGGTCAGGAAGTCCTCGACGGTGTAGCCGTTGTTCGCATCGACGAGAACCTTGCAGTCGGGGAATTGCCTGCGAACGGCTCGGGTCACTTCAATGTCCCGTAGTATTCCCCTGTTGCCCTTCATCCACTTGAGGCAGCGGCCGATCTTGAGCTTGAAGGCGCGGTAGCCCGCGTCGTAGTCCTGCTGGCACGAGGCAAGGACGCCGGGCACGCCGCGCGGCTTGCCCTCGGGCTCGAGGTCGTCGAAGTAGATCGCCCCGCTGTAGACGGGCACGCGGTCGGGTCCCTTGCCGCCAAGCAGTGTGGCGACGGAGACGCCGAGGATGTGGCCGACGAGGTCGTGGAGGGGGATCTGGATGCCGTAGGCCTCCTCGACGGGGCCCTGCGCCATGTCGTAGAGATCGCCGACCCGTCGGCCGACGAGGTGCTTGACCTTGTCGGGCGGCAGGTAGCTCATGCCCCATCCGCGCGCGCCCTTGTCGGTGATCACGGTGCGAATCTGGTATCCGCCGCCGCGGCCCGCGGGCCGGCCCTTCGCGTTGCGGCCCACGTGCCGCGGGTAGCGGTCGCCGAGCCGCCGCACGGCCATCCGCTCGATGCGGTGCTCGCCCAGCTCCCGCGCCGCGGCCGTGTGGTCCGGCTTCTTCTGCGCTGCCCTCGCTTTCCCTTCGGCCATCATCGCCGCTCCTCCTGCCAGCAACGCCTTGCCGAAGCCCCTGCGGTTCATCGCTCGCTCTCCTCGCCCTGCGTCGGCGGTCTGGCGCCCCGCTCGAGCTCGGCGGCGCGGTCCAGGCGCTTGCGCGCCGCGTCGCGGTCGCCGAGCTTGTGGAGCACGGTGCCCCAGTATCGATGCGCGGCGGGGTCGTCGGGCCGCAGCGCGACGGCACGCTCGAGCTTCCCGCTCGCGTCCCGCAGCCGGCCGAGACGCGCGAGCGCGACGCCCCAGTTGAACCAGGCGTCGCCGTTGCGCGGGTTGATGGCGACCGCCCTTGCGTGCTTGCCGCAAGCGGCCTCGAGGCGTCCCATGCGCTCGAGGCCGACGCCCCAGTTGCACCAGGCGCGGTCGTAGTCGGGCCGGAGCTCCACCGCGCGCTGGTACTTCTCGCAGGCCTCGGCGTGGCGGCCGAGCCGCCGGAGCGCGACGCCCATGGAGCAGACGGGCTCGGGGTCCCGCGGATTCAGGGCCGCCGCCTGCCGCAGCGGGGGCAGTGCCGCCTCGTTCCTCCCGTCGCCGATAAGCGAGGCGCCCAGGCCGGCGTGCGCCTCGGCGTGTCGGGGGTTGATCTCGACGGCGCGGGCGTAGTGCGGGACAGCGCCCGCGTATCTGCCCGCGTCGCGGAGCGCGCGCCCGAGTTCCGCGTAGAGCACCCCGACGGCCTGGGCCGCCGTCAACGGCTGGAGGTGGATGCCGCCGGCCTCGGCCATCTGGTGGCGGCCAAGATGCTCGTCGAGATAGCTCAGGTCGTCGTGGATCCGGCCGGCCTTCGTCGTCTCGACGTAGAGCCTGCCCTTGCCCTTCCCGATCTGGATGAGGACGTGCTTCGGCGCCGTCACCAGATAGACGGGCAGGCCGACCTGGCGGGCCGCGCAGAAGTAGAGCACGGAGAGCCCGAGGCAGTTACCGCGCTTGCGGTCGAGCACGGCGTCGATGGCGAATGGCTCGCCAGCGGCGAAGCCCTCGCGCTCGAAGAGGTGGGCCGCGAGCAATCGCGCCCGCTCCCGCGGGGTCCTGCCCTTGGCGGCGGCCGCCGCGGCGTGCCGCACGACGGCGCCCAGCCGTTCCCGATAGGCCGCGACGGCGAGCTGGGGCCGCAGCGTCTGCGCGACGGCCAAGGCATGGGCGGCGAGGTCCACATCGCCGCCGGCGCCCGCCGACTGCGCCACGCGCGGGGCGAGGAGCGCCGCGACGAGAACGAGAGCGCGAGGCCCGTGGCTCAGACGATCCATAGGAGGCCAGCCTCCGACGTGGCGAGCGCCCCGATCCTAGTGCGCGCCGCGCTTCAGGTCAAGGCTGCGGAGCTTCCCGCTTGGTCGGGCGCGCGGCTTGGGGTACAATCGGAGGCAGAGGACGGGCCTGCGGGGCGGACCTCCCATGAGCAACAGAGCAACGACAGGCCGCCGGGCCAGGGTCCGGCTTCCTGTGGCGCTCGCCGGCTTGATGGCACTGATCGTCACTGGGTGCGCCACGACCAACAACGCGGGGGCCGAGACGATGGAGAAGACGACCGAGGCACCGAAGCACACGAATCGCCTGGCGAAGGAGAAGAGCCCCTACCTGCTCCAGCACGCGCACAACCCCGTGGACTGGTATCCGTGGGGCGAG
>CBFDBL010000180.1:0-9709 GCA_965603035.1 uncultured bacterium | reverse complement strand
CGCCCCGCTGCCCACGCCGGCCCGGCAGAATTGCACAGTTATTCAACTGTGCAATTCTGATGCCTACGCCCCCCTGAGGCCACTCATGTCGCGTTTGCCGCGGCGGCGTCGGAGGCAGAGAACGGGCCAGCACTCCCCGCCAGATTCCGCCGCCCGAGCGCCCCGCTGCCCATGCCGGCCCGGCAGAATCGCAAAGTTATTCAACTGTGCAATTCTGATGCGTACGCCCCCCTGAGGCCACTTATGTCGCGTTTGCCACGGCGGCGTGGGAGGCAGAGACCGAGCCCGCATTCCTCGCCAGATTGCGCCGCCAGCGGCCGCCTTCAGCCCCAGGCTGCGTCCTGCGTGCGCCCCATCCTCGACGTATCCCTGCGGATGCGCCTGCGGAGGGCCGCGTGTGCGTCCTTGCCTGTGTCGAAACCTGACTCGCTGGTCGCGAACAGCGTGCGAGGGGACGAGGGCGTTCGAGTGTGCCCTATCCTGTGGCTCGGCCACGACGTGGACGTGCCACGACGGAATCTGGTGAGAAATGCGGGCCAGCAGCCCGTGGGAGGCGGCTTCGTCGGCCGGCGGCGGCGCGCGCGGGCCGGGCTGTGCCCTGGACATGCAAGACCTCCCCCCTGTGCGCCAGAGGGGAGGCCTCGTGTAGTCTGGCCTGGTGGCGGGGACCTAGAGGTCCTGCGGCTTGACGGTCGCGCGCTTGTTGGCCTTGGCGCGCTCGATGGCCTTGTCGAGGCAGGCGATGACGCAGCCGTTGAGCGCCGGGAGCAGCTCGCCGGACATCATGGCCTTCTTTGCCTTGATGTGCGCGCGCACCTTGCTGCCAACGATCAGCACCTCCGCCGGCTTCTTCGCCTTCTTCGCCTTCTTCTTTGCCATGCTTCCATACACCCCCTACACAGGTTGACGGCGAGCCACGAGCCCGAGTCCCTTCCGGCGCCCGTGAACTTCCATGTCACACGGACACGTATATAGGACTGCGCGGCGTCTTTGTCAAGCGCATTTTCGCGATCCGAGGCGTTTTTTTGCGTCCGGCGGGCAGTTTGACTGGCACGGTGGGTCAGGCGTCGGTGAGAACGCTCGGGAGGCGGCCATCGCCGCTGAGGTCGTGCTCGGGCGGGGGGACGGCGTCGATGAGCTGGCCGATGAGGCGGTCGGTGGTGACGCCCTCGGCCGAGGCGTTGAAGTTGGTGATGATGCGGTGGCGCAGCACGGGGTAGGCGACGGCGCGGATGTCGTCGGTCGAGACGTAGTGGCGGCCGTTGAGCACGGCGCGCGCCTTGCCGCCGAGGATCATGTACTGGCCGGCCCGCGGGCCCGCGCCCCAGCGCACGTAGCGCCCGATGAAGTCGGGCACGTCGCCCTTGCCGACGCGCGTCAGGCGGGCCAGGGTCATGGCATAGCGGATCACGTGCTCGGCGATGGGCACCTTCAGCACCAGCTCCTGGAGCGCGACGATCTGCTCGGCGCTCAGCGTGGCCGCGAGCTCGGCGGCGCGCGGCGCCGTCGTCAGGCGCAGGATGTCGTACTCCTCCGCCTCGCTCGGGTAGTCCACCGTGATCTCGAACATGAAGCGATCGAGCTGCGCCTCGGGCAGCGGGTAGGTGCCCTCCTGCTCGATCGGGTTCTGGGTCGCCAGGACGAAGAACGGGTCGGGCAGGACGCGCTTCTCGCCGCTCGCCGTCACCTGCCGCTCCTGCATCGCCTCCAGGAGCGCCGCCTGCGTCTTCGGCGGCGTCCGGTTGATCTCGTCGGCCAGGATCACGTTGGCGAACACGGGGCCCTTGAGGAAGCGGAAGGAGCGCTCGCCGGTGGCCCTGTCCTCCTGGATCACCTCGGTGCCCGTGATGTCGGACGGCATGAGGTCGGGGGTGAACTGGATGCGGCAGAAGGACAGCTCGAGCGCCTGGGCGAGGGTGCTGACCATGAGGGTCTTGGCGAGGCCCGGCACGCCGACGAGCAGGCCATGGCCCCGCGCGAAGATGGCGATGAGCAGGTACTCGAGCACCTGCTCCTGGCCGACGATCACCTTGGCGAGCTCGGCGCGGATCGCCTGGTAGGCCTCGTTGAGCTGGCGGACGGCCTCGAGGTCGGCCTCGGGGGTGGCGGGGGCGCCCTCAGGCGACGTCATGCACGATCTCCTCACGCTGTGCGTTCGACGCGGCGGGCGGTGCGCCCGTCGCCAGGGTGCCGCGCGGCCGCGGCTACGGCGCGGCGACGATGCGGACGACGCGGAAGCGCGGCGGCTCGCCGGGCCTCAGCCCGCCGATGCCGAAGCGGACGGCCTGCACGCGGCCGTCTTCCTCGACCACGGCGTAGAGCGCGTTGGCCACGCGCCTCAGGCCCGCCAGGCGCCCCGCGCCCAACTCGACGCGCTGGCGCTGCGCGCCCGTCAGCTTGTCCAGCGCCACCAGGTGCGCCTGAGCACGGCCCTCGGCGTCCGTCGCGGTCACCCCGAGGCACAGGGCGCCCGCCGACGGCTCCCAGGCGCCCAGCTCCTCGGCCGCCGCGAGCTCGTGCGCCCACACCGGCTCGCCGGTCGAGCTGTCGAGGCGCCGCACCGTGGCCCGCGCGGCGCGGCGCGACACCACGTAGAGCGCCCGGGGCTCGAGGGCCGCGCGCTGGAGCAGCTCGCCCCGGCCCAGCGACCGCGCCCACAGCGGCTCGCCGGTCGCCGTGCGGCGGCACTCGAGCGCCTCGACCCCGCGGTTGTCGGCGCCGTGTGCCACCACGACGGGCCCCGCGGCCCACAGGCGGCGGGCCGTGAAGTCGCGGATGCGGTCCGACCACAGCCGCTCGCACGTCGGGCCGTCGTAGCAGCCGATCGTCGAGCCCATAGCGTAGCACAGCCGGGCGCCGGAGTCCAACGCGACGAGCGGCGGGCCCGCGGCGTGGCGGTCGGCGACGCGGAGCGAGAGGCGGCCGTCGAAGGGGTTGAGGACGCGCACGGTCGCCGGGCTCGCCGAGGCGACGACGAGCCCGTGGTCCCAGAGCGCCACGCGGTGGACGGTGGGCTCGTCGAGCGGGCGCTGCCAGAGCTCGAAGCCGCGCGCGGGGTCGAGCGCGGCGAGGCGCGCGCGGCTGTCGGCCACCGCCACGAGGCCGGGCGCGGCGAGCGCCGTGCGCGCGCCGTGAGCGGGCTCGGCGAGCTCCTGCGACCAGGCGCCCCGGCCGTCGTCGAGGCGGATCGCGTCGAGCCGCGACGGCTGGCGCAGCAGCGCGTGGCCGGCGGCCGTGCCGAGGAGCGCCTCCGGCCCGAGGCGCGGGTCGGTGCTCTGCCAGGGCCGCGCGCCCAATGCCAGGGGAATGGCGTGGGGCGCCCCGTCCCGCAGGACCCGGACCGTCACGTCCGCGCCCGAGCGGCGGGCCATGCAGGTGTCGATCAGCTCGTGGGTGTCGCGGACCGGCGCCGTGTCGAAGCCCAGGATCACGTCGCCGCCGCGCAGGCCCGCGCGGTCCCCAGGGGTGCCGGGCACGACGCGGGCGACCAGGACGCCGCCGCCGCGGCGCAACGCGTCGCGGATCTCGATGCCGATCCAGCCGGGGCGGTCGGCCCACGCCAGCGACCCGTCCCGCGCCGACCGCCGCTCCAGCGACAGCCCCACCACCACGAACACGCCGCCCGCGTCGCCGCCCGCGACGTGGAGCTCCGCCGCCCCGTAGGCCGGCCGCACGCTCCAGCCGACCGCGAGCGGCGGGCTCGGGGCCGCGGGCGCGTCGGGGCGCCGCGGCGGCGCGTGTGCCGCGAGGAAGGCCTCGGCGTCGAGCGCCCCCGCCGGGCGCGGGCGCCAGGCCGGGTGGTCGGTGCGGAGCGCCGACAGGGCGCCTCGCGCCATGGCCCTGGCGCCGATGGCCGCATAGCCGCGCGCGAGCCGATGCAGCGCGTCGGGCACCTGGGCCGAGGCCGGGTAGTCGCTCGCCACGCGGCGGAGCCAGCGCCGCGCGTCGTCGGCATCGGCCGTCTCGGCCAGACGCAGGAGGGCACGCGGCGCGACGAGGCTGTGGGGGTAGACGCGGACGATGGCCTTGAGGTCATCCTGGGAGCCGGCGGCGAAGGCCCGCTCGGCGGCGCGCTCGAACGGCGCGTAGGGCGCGCGGCCGGTCTCGTCGAGCAGAGCGGCGAGGCCGTCGCGCGCGGCGCGCCACTGGGCGCCGTGCGGGGCGTCCTCGGACAGGAGGGCCTGGTAGGCGGCGGCGGCCTCGTCCCATCGGCGGAGCCGTCGTGCGAGCGCGGCGGCCCGCAGGCGCACCAGGGCGCGCAGCTCGGCGTCGGCGGCGTGGGAGAGGGCGCGGCGGCAGGCCGCGAGCGCCGGCGCCAGGCGGCCGGCGAGCTCCTCGCGGCGCGCGATGTCGGTGTAGCAGGAGGCGAGCCGGCGCCGCACGTGGTCGGCGAAGCCCGCGGGCTCGGCGCCGGCAAGCTCGAGCGCGCGCTCGAAGCGCGACGCCGCCGCGGCCGCGTCGCCCTGCCAGTGCAGCTCCTGCGCGAGGGCGGAGTGGGCGCGCGCGTCGTCGTGGCGCGCGAGCACGGCGGCCTCGAGGCCCCGCCGCGGCTGGTGGGGTGCGAACACGTTGAGCGTGTAGGGCGTGGTGACGAGCAGCCTGCCGCCGACGATGCGGACGTCGCCGGAGGCGACGTTGGCCGTGTAGGAGGGGCCGTGGTCGCGGGACCAGTCGGCCCACGCGGTCCAGGCCAGCTCGGCGCCGGTGCCCGCGTCGAGGTAGAGGATGCCGCCGGCGACGGGGAGATGGAGCACGCGGCCGGCGAGGGCCGGGCGTGCCGTGACGGCGGTGGGGAGGCGTGTCGCCCACTCGAGCTCGCCGGTGGGCGAGACGCGGGCCGCGTGGGTGCCCGCCAGGTAGGCGGTGCCGTCGCGCGCGGCCGCCAGGTGGCGGTGGCCGCCGCGGTCGAGCCGCCACAGCACCCGGCCCGAGCGCAGGGCGAGGGCGTAGAGGTAGTCGGCGTCGGGCGGCGTCGCGTACACCGTGCCGCCCGAGACGAGCGGCGTGTGGCTCCGCCAGCCGCTGCGGCGCAGGTAGCCGTAGCGGCCGGGCGGTAGCTGGTCGCAGCGGGCCAGCCACTGCACGCGGCCGGTCGCCAGCTCCACGGCGCCCACCACCCCGCCGCCCGGGCTCGCGACGACCAGCCCCTCGCTCTCGGCGGCCATGCCCTCGAACCACGAGCGCCTGAGCTGCGACGAGTACCACGGCACCCCCGTGCGGCTGCACACGTAGCGACGCCACAGCCGCCGGCCGTCGCTCGCGCGCAGGCAGCACAGGTGGAACTCCTCGCCGCTCGGGCCCGCTCGCAGCCCGACCACGAGCCGCTCGCCGCACGGCAGGGGGGCGGAGCTGTACCAGCCGCTCTCCATGGCCTGAGGCAGGTCCGACGCCACGGGCCGACGCCACGCGATGGCGCCCGACCGCGCGTCCACCGCCATCAGCTCGCCGCCCGTCCTCGCCTCGCGCCCCAGGCTCGGGCCCACGAGCGGCACCGACACGTACACCCGCCCGCCTCCCGCCGAGCACGACCACCGGCCCTGCCACGAGGTCGCCAGGGTGAACGGGTCGAGCATGATGCGGCCGAGCTGGTGGCGCGGCCACGGCACCGCCCAGGCCACCTTGCCCTGGCCGGCGCTGCGCGCCAGCAGGCCCACCCGCGACGGGTAGACGACGAGGCCGCCGGCCACGATGGGGGCGACGGCGACCGCGGGCTCGACGGGCTGCCGCGACGCGAAGGGGTCGTAGGCCCTGCGCGGCGCCAGGGCCGCCTCGGCGGCGACCTTCGAGCGCACGACGTCGGACCACAGGAGCGCGCCGGGCCGCATCGCCGTGCTCTGCGTGCGCGCCTGCGAGCGGTCGCCGCCCTCGACGGGCCACGCCGCGTCGTCGGCTGCCGGCGGCGCGAGCTCGCGCAGGCGGGAGTGCACGGTGGCGAGCGAGGTCGGCTGGCCGCCGAGCGGAATGGTGGCCTGGCGGCCCGCGACGCTAGCCACCCGGGCCAGGAGGGCCTGCGCGGCGTCGGCGCGCCCGAGGCGACGCTGGCACACGGCGGCCTTCGCCGCCACGGTCAGCAGGTCCACGTCGGTGTCGCGGCACAGGCGCGCCAGGCGGGCCCAGGCCCTCAGCGCGCGGCCGAAGTCGCCGCGTGCCAGCCAGCGGGTCGCGAGCCTGTCGAGCGCCTGGTCGCCGACCGAGCTCAGCAGGTAGCGGGTCGCCACGTCGTCGAGCATGGCCGGGCTCGCGGCGTCGGCCGCCTCGCGGTAGAGCTGCCGGGCGTGGGCGTCGGCGAGCTTGCGATAGGCCTTGAGCCCTTCGGCTGGGAAGCTGGCGAGCCGCTGCTCGGCGTAGGCGCCGATGGGCACGTAGAGGCGTGGGCTGGGGTGGCAGAGCTCGGCGGGCGCCTCGTCGATGAGCCGCTGGTAGATGGCCGCGGCGCCGTGCCAGTCGGCCTGCTGCTCCATGCGCTGCGCCTGGGCGAGCGCCGCGGCCGGGCGCGAGGTGGGCGAGTAGTCCAGGGTCACCTCACCCGCCGGCTCCGTCCTGGGCGCCGAGGGTGTGGCCGCCGGCGGCGGGCCGAGGTGGCCCCTGAGCGCGTCGAGCAGGCGCGCCGGCTCCGCTGCGTGCGCGCGCGGCAGCGCGCAGAGCGCGAGGGCGACGAGATGGCGCCAGCAGGGCCGCATGAGCTTCCCAGGCCTCGGATTGCGGGCTCCAAGCCACCGACCCGATCTTATGGCCGCCGCCGCGACAAGTCAAGCAGCCCGACCGCTGACTCCGCGCACGGCCTCCACCAGGTTGGACTCCTGGCGCGCCCACGGGGTTCCAGAGCCGCGTCCCGCGGCCGGCCCGGGCTTGACAGGACTGGTGGCCGCCGATATCCTCTCGGGGTCCGACCCTCAGGATAGGAGGCCTGCCGATGGATGCGCTGTACCGGCTGAACCTCGGGCTCGGCAGCCTGCCGCTGCTGAGCGACGCGGAGACCCGCTCGATCTGCGCCGAGAACCCCGACGGCGCGCGCGCCGGCGGCGCGAAGGCCGACCCCGAGGGCAAAGGCCCCGCGGGCATGCTCGGCAAGGGGTGGAAGGTGCGGCCCTGCATCACCCTCGGGCCCGGCGAGACCGTGACCCTCGCCGACATCGAGGGCCCAGGCATCATCCAGCACATCTGGATCACGGTCAACCCCAAGGCCTACCGCGACTGCATCCTGCGCTTCTACTGGGACGGCGAGGAGACGCCGTCGATCGAGACCCCGCTCGGCGACTTCTTCGCCAACGGTCATGCCCTGCGCTACAACGTCAACTCGCTGCCCGTCGCCGTCAACCCCTCCGGCGGGTTCAACTGCTACTGGCCCATGCCCTTCCGCGCGCACGCGAAGATCACCATCGAGAACCAGCGGTGGGAGGCGATCGGCGGCTTCTTCTACCAGATCACCTACGCCCTCGGCGAGGTGCCCGACCAGGCGGCCTACCTCCACGCGCAGTGGCGGCGGGCCGTGACCACCCGCGAGTGCCCCGACTATCTCATCGTGGACGGCATCGAGGGGCAGGGGCACTACGTCGGCACGTTCCTGGCCTGGACGCAGATGAGCAACGGCTGGTGGGGCGAGGGGGAGATCAAGTTCTTCATCGACGGCGACAGCGACTATCCCACGATCTGCGGGACGGGCACCGAGGACTACTTCTGCGGCGCCTGGGGCTTCGGCGGCGAGACCTACTCGACCCCGTTCCTCGGCTACCCGCTCTACCGCAAGGAGCCTGGGGAGGTGCCGCGCCACGGGCTCTACCGCTGGCACGTGCTCGACCCCGTCCGGTTCAGGAGCGACCTGCGGGGGACGATCCAGGCGCTCGGCTGGTGGCCGAACGGGAAGTTCCAGCCGCTGACCGACGACATCGCGTCGGTGGCCTACTGGTACCAGGCCGAGCCGCACGGCGCCTTCCCCGCCATGCCGCCCGTCCACGAGCGCTACTCGCGGTAGCGGCGACCGCGACGTGGCGCCAGTCGATGGAACAGGCGCTGGGCGTTGGGGCGCCCGCTGCTACAGGTCTTCCCGTCGCCGCCGGCTGGCACGCTGTCGCCGCCGCCGGCCGCCGCGACGGTATCCTCTGGGTGTTCGTGGCCGCAGGCTCCACAGGTGCATGCCAGGGCAGTGTCGCTTGGCAGTGGGTTCGCAAGGGGGCGGAGATGTTCGCGAGAGCGATGAACTGGTCGGACCGCCTTTCTGGCATCGGCTTTCTCTGTACGCTGCTGGCCGCCATGGTGTTGGCAGGATGCGGAAGAGTGCGCTCCGGGCAGGGACGGGGGCCGTCACGCATTCCTGCGAGCTGGACAGCCGGGAAGAAGCAAGTGACGGTCGCCACGCCGACAGGCGATGCGACAAAGGCGGTGACCTGCTACACCAACTCCATTGGCATGAAGCTCGTTCGGGTCCCAAAGGGGTCGCTTGCGATGGGGGTGGAGGGCACAGGCGGCCGACATACATCCGTTGGACCCTTCTATATGGCCGCGCATGAGGTGACCAACGGCCAGTTCCTGAAGTTCGTCAGGGAAGCCGGGTATGATGGGAGGCCGGACACGGTACACGAGTACCTGCGTCATTTCGATGACTGGGGCAAGTATGCCTCCACCGACCCTCAGTATCCTGTGGTGTTCGTGAGCTGGAAGAACGCCCAGAAGCTCTGCGAGTGGCTGAGCAAGAGGGAGGGGGTTCGCTATCGGCTGCCAACAGAAGCCGAGTGGGAGTATGCCTGTCGCGCGGGCAGCACAGCAAGGTTCTATTGGGGCAACGACGTCCGCGGCGACTGTGCGTGGTATGCTGACAACAGCGGCAAGAAGACTCACCGTGTGGGGCAGAAGCTAGCCAACGGACTCGGCCTGTACGACATGAGCGGCAACGCCGAGGAGTGGTGCCAGTCCCTCCACAAGGACTACCCGTACCGGGCTGATGATGGGCGGGAAGACCTGCGTGCGGCGGGCTATCGAGTGCTTCGCGGCGGCTCGGCGTTTGGCTCCGTCAGCAGCATCCAGTCGGCTGAGCGCTACTACGACAGCCCGGACCACCCGTATGTGAGCTACGGATTCCGTGTCGTCGTGCGATTGCGCTAGACTGTTGGCCCTCATCACTCGTCCCGGGGCGAAAGAAGCGTTGCCCGGACGTCCCACGACGTCCGGGCAACGCTGGTGCCAACGTTTCGGCGCGTGGAGCAGTCACCGAGAGTGCTAGGCTGGCACGGCGCCAAGGCACTCCACGCTGAGAAGCCGGTGACTACAAGTCAGCGGGCGTCACGAAATCGATTTGGATGACGTGGCCCGCCGCGCTGGCGTTCTGCTCGAACTCGAGTTTGATCTCCTTGGTGCTGCCAGGGTCGATACTGCGCTGGCCCTCGGTGCCCTTCCAGCCGGAGTCGACCACGAGGGTGGGCGGCGCGCTGGCCTGCTCGTAGATCGTGTCCTTGCCAAGCTTGATCTTCTCCAGTTGGCCGTTCGGCGACGGCCACGTGATGGTGATTGCGCGGATCGTGACGCGCTCGTCGAGGTTGTTGGTGACCTTGACCACGGCGGCTTTCCTCTTGACAGTGAGCTCGCCAATGGTCAGGCAGCAGTCTACCGGCTCACCGTCGATCGTAGCCGTGACCACGTTGGGGCCTGGGTCATCGCCAGGGTCATCGCCCGGGCCATCGCTGGGGAAGCCCGTGCCGTTCTCGCTCAGGAAGCC
>CBFDBL010000179.1:0-9774 GCA_965603035.1 uncultured bacterium | reverse complement strand
GTTCTAGAACTATGAACAGCGACGGCTGACACCCATGGCGCAGGTCCTCGCGGCCAATGGAACGGACTTGTCGGTCAGGACACTAGCTCATCGAGAGCCCTGTAGTTCGACGCCGTCCCGTACTTCGTGTCCGCCGTCACCACCTTCGGCGTCCCCGTTCGACGAGACCACCTGCTCGACGTGCTCGGCCACCACGCTCGAGCGGCTCGCGTCCGAGCGGATCAGCGTCGCGTCGATGTGCACCGCCTCCCCCGCCGAGCAGGCCCGCCTCCTGGCACAGACCCACCACACGCACGAACATCCGCCGGAACCGCTCCACCCCCCAGCGCTGGCGCAGACGCGTCAGCGAGCTGTGGTGCGGCAGACGCTCGTCGAGAGCGAAGCCCGCGAACCAACGCAACGCCACGTTCACCCGGGCTAGACGCATCAGTGCCCGGTCGTGCACGATCCCCAGCAGATAGCCGCCCAGCATCAGGCGCACTGCCGCCTCCGGGTCGATGCTCGGGCGGCCCATCGACGGGCTGTAGGTCTCCGCCACCATCTCGCGCACCCACGAGAACTCCACCGCCGCGTCCACTCGCCGCAGGAGATGGTCCTCGGGCACCAGGTCCTCGAGGCCTCCAGCCACGAACAGCGTCTTGTTGGCCCGCCTGCGTCGTCCCAGCATCGCTTCGTGCTCCCTGTCGGCTGCTCGCCCGCCCTCCCGTGCTCACCGTGCCCCACAGCATACACCATCCCCGCATTTTTTCAACAGCCCCGAATAACTGTGCAATTCTGATGTCTGCGCCCCCCTCAGGCCAGCCATACCCCGTTTGCCGAGTCCGCCTCGGCGGGCACGGAACTGTGCAGACCACCGGCTCAGAAAGCCAAGCCGCACCCTTTGCGCTCGCCTCCCACGCTTCACCGATACCTGGGCCGGCACAGGATTGCACAGTTATTCAACTGTGCAATCCTGATGTCTGCGCCCCCCTCAGGCCAGCCATACCCCGTTTGCCGAGTCCGCCTCCGAGGGGCCGGACTGCCCCGCCCACCGGCTCCGGGCGCCGAGCCTCACCCTCTGCGCGGGCCTGCCGCGCTTGACCAAGGCCTGCGGCGGAGTAGAATTCCATAGTCATGCAACTGCGCAATTCTGGTGGAGGGACGAAATGGACGAGCTTGTGGTGAGGATTGCGAGGGCCGTTGCCTGCATCACGCGGCTGCGCCTGCTGGGCTGCCTTGCCGGCGGCGGAGAACTAGCCCCGACGAAGCTGGCGCAGAGCCTGGCTGTCGACCCCGCCCTGGTCTGCGCCCACCTGCGGCGGCTGTCGGCCGCGGGGCTGGTCCAGCGACGCAGGTCGGGCAGATGGCGCTACTGCCGCGCGGGGTCGCCGTACAGCAAAGAGACGCTGAGCGGGAGAGTGACCCAGTGGCTGCGCGACATACTGCGCGACCCACGTCGGACGGCGAGGACCTGCGGTGTCGAACACCTGCGCGATCTGTCGGCCGCGGAAGTGGCGGACCTGGTGTACGATGCCGTCTTCGAGGTCGCGACGGCCTTCACCAGCGTCCGCCGCCTCCAGATCCTCAGGCGGCTCTCCAACGGCCCCGACGCCGACGTCCGCACCTTGTCCCGCGAGCTCCACATGTCGCGTCCGGCCGTCTACAGGCATTGCGCGAAGCTGCTGCGCCGGGGCTTTGTGACGCGTTCACGGACAGCCCGCGGGCTCCTGACCTACCGCCCGGCGGCGAGCTTCAGCACTCCGCTGCACGCGCGGCTCTTCGAGATCGTCCGCGAGACGTGGCGCGGGCGGGCCGAGGCCGCCGGCGCGCCCCGAAGCGAGGGCCGAACCAGCGCTTGAGGCGAGAGCACGACGAGCGTAACATGGCCTGGCGGCAGGCTCCTTCCCCCCCCTCGATCGGAGATGAGCGATGCTGGAGGTGAACCTGTCAGGCAAGACGGCGCTGGTGACGGGCTCGAGCACGGGGATCGGGCGGGCCATCGCGCTCGGCTTCGCGCGGAACGGGGCCGACGTGGCGGTGAACTACCGCTCGAGCAGTGAAGCGGCTGGCGAGGTGGCGGCCGAGATCGCGGCCCTGGGCCGCAGGACGATGGCGGTGCAGGCCGACGTGTCGCGGAAGGCCGAGGTCGAGCGGCTGTTCGCGGAGGTCGAGGCGGCGCTCGGCCCGCGGCTCGACGTGCTGGTCTGCAACGCGGGGTCGCTGGTGCGCCGGGAGACGGTGGCGGAGATGCGCGAGGAGACGTTCGACGAGGTGATGGCCGTGAACTTCAAGAGCGTGTTCCTGTGCTGCCAGGCGGCGATGCCGCGGTTGCCGGACGGCACGGGTCGGGTGATCGCTGTCTCGAGCATCGCGGCGCGGAACGCTGGTGCTGCGGGCGCGGCGATCTACGCGAGTGCGAAGGCGGCTGTGAGCTGCTTCACCAAGGCGCTGGCCAAGGAGCTGGCGCCCCGGGGCATTACGGTGAACGGCATCGCTCCCGGCGTCATCGCCACGCCTTTCCACGAGCGCTTCTCGACGCCGGAGCGGATGGAGCAGTTCAAGGCCAACACGCCGATCGGGCGGCTCGGCGTGGCCGAGGACATTGTGGGTGCGGCGCTCTACCTGGCGTCGGACGCGGCGAGCTTCGTGACGGGCGAGATGATCGAGGTCAACGGCGGGATGTTGATGGACTGAGGCGCCGTGGGCGTCACTTGGCCTTTTCGAGCTTTGCGAGCTCCTTGGCGAGCGCGTCGTGGAGGAGCTTGAGGAGCATCTTGCGGGTGTCGGGGTCGAGGTCGTCCTCGTAGAGCTGGATGTCTACGGTGGCGGCATCGCCGAGCTGGATCT
The DNA here is from genome assembly GCA_965603035.1 of uncultured bacterium. Classification (GTDB taxonomy): domain Bacteria; phylum Planctomycetota; class PUPC01; order DSUN01; family DSUN01; genus CAZDNN01. The sequence continues at coordinate 6,948 of CBFDBL010000179.1, read as the reverse complement.
GGGCGCGGCCGGCGGGCCGGCGGTAGCGGTACGGGTGTGCCTGCCAGGCGACCTTCGGCTTCTCCTTCGGGACGGCGGCGAGGTAGACGGCGCCGTCCTGGAGCTTCATCTCCGCGCCTCCCACCTTCGCGAGCCACTGCATCGCCTTCCCTGCGGCCATGTCGTTCACCCGCACGGTCACGGGCACCTTGCCGTCCACGTCGGGGTCGAGGATGACGTTGATGTCGAGGAGCTGCCGCATGAAGGCCACGGCGTCCTGGAGCGGGGTGCGGACGAAGTCGAAGCTGACGTTCCTCTCGTCGAGGACTCTGGCGAGCTTGGCGGCGTCGGGGGCGGCTGGCTTGGGCTTGAGGGGCAGGGGGACGGGGGGCTTCTTCGGCGTGGTTTGGCCCGCGCCGGCGGCGACGGCGAGGGCGAGCAGGCAGGCGGCGGTCAGGCTGAGTGCGTGTCTCATGTCGGTCTCCTCCAGTGGGCGGTTCACTTCCCGGGCTGTAGCGGCGGTGCGGCGAGCTTGTCGAGCTGCGCCTTGAGGGCGGCCTTGAGCACGTTGAGGAGCATCTGGCGCGTCTCGGGTGGCAGCTCGTCCTCGTAGAGGTAGAGCTCGACGGTGACGACATCGCCGACGTGGATCTGCGCCTTGCCGAGCATGCGTCGATGGCGGTAGGCCTGGCGGAGGGCTTGCGGGCGCTGGACGACCGTCTGGCGCCGCGCGGGGTCCGGCTTGACGTAGACGGCGCCGTCGCGGATCTCCAGGGCGGCACCGCCGAGCCGCAGCACCCACTGGAGGGCCGCGCCGACGTTCATGTCCCTCACGGTCAGCGTCAGCGCCTGCTCGGTCTTGACCTTGGGGTCGATGACGATGTTGACGCCGAGCAGGGCCTGGATGAAGTTGAGCGCGTCGGCGAAGGAGGTGTCGACGAACTCGAAGCTCACCTTCTTGGTCTTGAGCACTTGCTTGATCTTGCGGGTCGCCTCGCTGTCGTTCTCGGCCGGCTCGAGGCTTACGCCGCGCTTGACCACGAGGCCGGGCTTCGCGACCTGGAGTCGCACGGCCTGCCCTGCGACCGCGGCGCCGACCGACAGCCAGGCCGCGGCCATCCACGCCAGCATTCTCATCGCGCGTCCTCCATTCCTGCGCTCACTTGAGCTGTGCCGCCATCGCCGCGCCGCGCGGCTCGGCCGACAGGCAGCCGGCCATGGCCGTCGGCAGGCGGAACAGCTCGTCGAGCGCGTCGGCCATCTCGTCGTCGGGCCGGACCACCAGCACGCACCTGCCGTCGATCCGCGCCATCATCACCCGCTGACCCGACGCGCCCGTCGCCTGGAGCTGGACGGCGAAGCTCTCGGGCGCAACGGCCGTCGCGGGCGCCGCCTCCCGGGTGCCCGACAGGTCGGGCACGGTGACGTGCACGGTGTCGGGGGTGGCGGGGCCGTCGCCGGGCGGTCGGGCGAGGGCGATGCACAGCGCCACGCACGCGGCGACCGCGGCGGCCACGCCCAGGGCAACCAGGCGGACCCGCCGACGTCGCCGCCGCGCCTTGACCGCGACGACGACACGCTCGGCGAGCCCAGGCGGGGCTCCGTCGGGGGCGGCTCGCCGCAGCAGTGCATCGAGTTCGGGATCGTCGGTGTCCACGAGTGATTACTCCGTCAGGAAGTCCTTGAGCTTCTCGCGCAGCGCCTTGCGGGCCTTGTGGACGCGGACGCGGAAGGCCTCGGGCGAGCACCCGAGCAGCTTGCCCGCCTCGGCCGAGGTCAGCTCGCGGTCCATCGCGACGCCCAGGGCTTCTCGGTAGAGCGGAGGCAGCGAGGCGATGGCGCGGTCGGCGGCGTCGCGGAGCTCGTCGGTCATGGCCTCCTGCTGGGGGGTGCGGTCGTCAGGGATCTCGATCTCCGCGAAGGTAGGCGTCCGCCGCCAGGTCCTGCGGGCCGCTCGCACGAGGATCGTGCGGATCCAGTAGCCGAAGGCGCCGTTGTCGCGAAGCTGGCGGATGCGGACGAAGGCCTCGACGAACGTGTCCTGCGCCAGCTCGGCTGCCAGCTCACGCTGGCCGGTGAGCGACCACGCCAAGCGGATCAGGCGCTCCTGGTGAGCCTCGACGAGATGCCGCCAGGCATCCTCCGAGCCCCGCTTCGCCGCTGCGACGTAGCGGGCCTCGTCCGACGGCTGGCCCCTGGTCCGCCTCACACCCATCCGGTGGCAGCCTGCTGCAAAGTGTTAACGTCTTTTAACGACGTAACCCCAGATCCCTCTGCCCTTTCCGGACGCGCCTCGGCCCGGCGCGGTTTCACCACAGCCAGCACGCCAGGGCCACGAGCCCGCCCGCCGCCGCCAGCACGACGACCGCGGCGAGTGCCGCGAGGCCGGGCCGCCGCCGCGCCAGGAACGCCAGGTGCGACGTCACGGCCCGCCCGAGCCGGGCCTTCGACGTGCCCCGCGCCCGCGCCCGCAGGTGGCCGGCGATCTCGACCACCCGCAGCCCGCGCGCGAAGGCCTGCTCGAGGATCTCGAGGTGGATCTCCTTGCGGTCCTCCGTCAGCGCGAGCGCCTCGAGCGCCCGACGCCGGTAGCCCCGGACGATGCACGTCGAGGTGTAGACCCTCTGCGGCCAGGCGAGGCGCAGCAGCCAGTTGCCCGCCTTGCTGGCCAGAAGTCGTTTGCCTGGCACGCCTTCCGTCGAGCCGCCGGGCATGTACGCCGAGGCGAGCGCGATGTCGGGCGCCCCGTCGGCCGCCAGTGCGTCGTGCAGGCGCAGGATGTGCGACGGGTCGTAGCTCAAGTCGAAATCGATGCTTACGACCACCTCGCCCCGCGCCGCGGCGAACCCGGCCCGCAGCGCCCTGCCCCGGCCCGCGTTCGGCCTGTAGCCCACCACACGCACACGCTCGTCCGCGGCCGCCAGCGCCTCGGCTCGCGCGCGCGAGTCGTCCGTGCTCCCGTCATCGACGACCACCAGCTCCCACGAGCCGGCAAACCCGCCGAGCGCCTCGCGCACGCGCCGCACCGTCTCGGCGACGTTCGCCGCCTCGTTGTACATCGGCGCGACAACGCTCAGGTCCACGCGCTCGCCCACCGCCGCCCTGCCTCCCGTCGCTCGGCCCTGCTCATCCGGCAGCCGCTGCCGGCCGGCCGCGCAGCCGCGCGGCGGGCCACCTGACCTTATACCACGTGACCCCGACCAATACCAGCACGAGCCCGACGCCTGGGATGGCGTGGGGGACCGTGCTGCCCGCGACGGTGGAGAGCGCGACGGCCTGCCACTGGCTGAGCGCGATCCCGACGGTGATGAGCAGCAGGACGGGCCGCGCGCGGCCGCCGCCACGGCCCCAGTAGTGGCACACCGCCGGGATCACCGCCAGCAGCACCACCAGGCTGTAGTGCCCCGCCTGCTGCGGCATCGCGACCATGAAGGGCAGATAGAGCAGCGCCGAGGCCTGACGGTCCGCCGCGTCGCCGCGCTCGTGCCTCAGGTAGTCGGCGTACGTCGTCACCATGAACAGGCCCACGTAGGCCAGCACCGCCAGCGACCGCCACGTGCGCTGCCCGAGCCCAAGACCCAGCGCCCGCACCCCGTCGCCCAGGTAGACGAAGGTGCACACGATGCTCCCATTGTCCAGCCTGTCGAAGAACGCGGCGTGGTAGAGCGTTCGCCGGAGGAACTCCAGCCACAGCCCGGGCGCGGCCACCACGGCGACGACCAGCAGCGCGACGGCGACGCCGAGCGCCTTCGAGCGGCGCTCGACGATCAGCGGCGTGAGCAGCAGCAGCGCGTAGAGCTGCGTCAGGATCGCCAGGGCGGCGAACACCCCGGCCGCGACCTGCCGCCTGCCGCTGTAGCGCACCGCCAGCACCGCGAGCAGCAGCACCAGCCCGTCGATCCCGCACCGCTCGAACAGGAAGTGGAACGGGTAGCTCAGCAGCACGATCGCGACGCCCAGGGCCACCAGCCATCCCGCCTCGTCGCTCCCGCCGCGGAAGAAACTCGCCGTCGCCAGCCCGAAGGCCAGGAACACGGCGACGAGCACGCCCGCCGCCGAGACCCACACGGCGCGGCCGAAGGGCAGCAGGCTCAGCGGCACGTTCGCCACGGCCGGCACGGGCGGCAGCGCGTAGCGGGCGACCCCGTAGGGGCTCCTGCCGACTCGCAGCGCCTGCGAGGCCTGGTAGACGTCGTGGTAGTCGAGGCCGAAGAAGTAGGAGGGCACGTAGCTCAGCTCCGCGCCCCGCGCCACCCGCCAGGCCTGGAGTGCGCCCATCTCGGCTACCAGCAGCGCCGCGATGACGATGGCCGGGAAGTAGGGGCGATCGCGGACCATGCCCTCTCCGATGGGCGGAAGCTGGTACACCGCGAGAGATTATCGCTCCACGGCCGCAGAATGCAAGTCGGGGTGCGATGCGGGAGTCCTGATGCGTAGGTCGTGATGCGTGAGAAGAGAGGAAGTCCGGTTGGGCTCAGGCGTGCCGGCCCTTCCGGCCCCGGCCGCTTCGGGTGCGGCGGGTGCCTCTGCCAATCAGGATGGCGTGCTGGCGGAGCCTGTCGGCGTCGGAGCGTGCGACGGGGATGGGGTTGCCCTCGGGGTCGACGGCGGCGTGGAACATGGCGGTGGCGACGGTGCCGGGCGTGGGCACGAAGCACTGGACCTGGCGCGGCCGCCAGCCCTTGCGCCCGAGCCAGCCGGCGAGCGCGCGCATGTCGTCGTCCGTGCAGCCGGGGAACGCGCTCATGAGGTAGGGGATCACGTACTGCTCCTTACCGGCCGCGGCCGACTCCCGCTCGAAGACGGTGAGGAAGCGCTCGAAGTGCGCGAACGGCGGCTTGCGCATCAGCCGCAGCACCCGGTCGCAGCGGTGCTCGGGCGCGAGCTTGAGCTGCCCGCCGACGAACTCGCGCACCAGCGCGCGCGCGTAGTCGCCCTCGCGCAGCGCCAGGTCGTGACGCACCCCGCTCGCCACCCGCACGTGCTCGACCCCCGGCACGCGGCCGATGGCGCGCAGCAGCTCGACCAGCGCCGCCTGGTCGGTTCGGAAGTGGGCGCAGACGCTGGGCGTCAGGCAGCTCGCGCGGCGGCAGGCCGCCACATCGCCCGTGCAGGCCGCGCCCCACATGTTCGCCGTCGGGCCGCCCACGTCGCTCACGCCGCCACGCCAGTCGGCGTGCTCGGTCAGCCGCGAGGCCTCAGCGAGGATCGACCCCGCGCTCCGCGAGCGGATCCGCCGGCCCTGATGCAGCGCCAGCGAGCAGAACGAGCAGCCGCCCCCACACCCCCGGTGCGTGGTGACGCTGAGCTGGATCATCGCCACCGCAGGGACCGGCTCGCGATACGACGGGTGCGCCCGTCGGGTGAACGGCAGGGCGTAGAGCGCGTCGAGCTCCTGGGTCGTCAGCGGCTCGGCGGGCGGCGCCACGACGATGCTCTGGCTCCCGGCGGCCTGGACGGCCCAGGCCCTGGCGTTGTGCACCTGGCGCTCGAGGGTCAGGGTGGCCGCCATCAGCTCCCGCGGCTCCGCCACCATCGCCTCGTGTGAAGGCAGCCGCACGACCTCGGCCCCCTCGGCCACGTCGGCCTCGTCGCCGACGAACGCCGTGCCTCGGATGCCGCGCAGGTCGCTGCCCGCCTCGAGGCGCTGGGCCACCTCGATGAGGGCGCGCTCCGCCATGCCGTAGACCAGCAGGTCGGCCTTGCTGTCGAGCAGCGCCGAGCGCCGGAGCTTGTCCTGCCAGAAGTCGTAGTGCGACGCCCGCCGCATCGAGGCCTCGACCCCGCCGACCACGACGGGCAGGCGCGGGAAGGCCTGGCGCACGAGGTTGGTGTAGACGATGGTCGCGCGGTTCGGCCGCGCGCCGGCGCGCCCCCCCGGCGTGTAGGCATCGTCGCTGCGCTTCTTGCGGAACGCCGTGTAGTGTGCCAGCATCGAGTCCAGCGCGCCGGCCGTCACGCCGGCGAACAGCCGCGGCCTGCCCATCGCCGCGATGTCCTCGATGCCCTCCCACCGCGGCTGCGCCACGATCCCGACGCGATACCCGTGGCTTTCGAGCCATCGCCCCAGAAGCGCGGCGCCGAAGGCGGGGTGATCGACATAGGCGTCGCCCGTCACCAGCAGCACGTCGAGCGCGTCCCAGCCCCGCCGCTCCATCTCGGCGCGGCTCACGGGCAGGAACGACGCGCCATCGCGGGTTTCAGACGCTCGGCTCACCACGGCTTCCCCGATGCGTGACCAGGGACGCTTCGGCGTCCCCTTCGCACCGGATCATCGCGCGGCGCGCGGTCTCTGTCAAGGAGAGGGTGCCGCCAGGAAGCAACACGCGGCCGCCCTGACAAGCCAGGGCGGCCCCGTGCATCGTGCGAGACAGTGGTTGCGGACCGACTAGCTGCGTCGGCGACGCCGCACGAGTGCGAGCAGGCCGCCGGCAAGGAGCGCCACCGTGGTCGGCTCCGGGATCACGTCCGCGCCTGGGATCGCCAGGCCTTCGAAGCCGGCGATCGTCTGGCCCTGATACGTGACGTTGCTGACAAGTGTCGCCGCACCAGTGCTCGTGTTCAGCGTGTAGATCGCGCTTCCGTCCGTCAGAGCGTACAGCGTGCTGGAGGCCGCATCGTAGCCCAGACCGGTCCTGGCGTTCACCGCCCCGATCGCCAGGCTGCCGACGAGGGTCGGCGTGCCTGTAGACAGATTCACTGTGTACAGCGAATCGCTAAAGACGAAATCCGCTGCGTAGGCGACCCCACCAGGGGTGATGGCAAGGCCGTCAAGATAGGTGCTGCTCGATCCGACCAGACTGGCCGTACCCGCAGCGGCGTTGACCTGGTACAGGCCGGAGCCGGAGCCATCCCCGTTGACATTGTAGAGCGTGCCAGTCGTCGCATCGTACCCCAAACCGGCGTCCACGCCAATTCGGTCGCCAGTGTCGCCCACCTTGCTGCCGGGCGGCGTCGTGATGTCCCACA
>CBFDBL010000178.1:0-9781 GCA_965603035.1 uncultured bacterium | reverse complement strand
CGGGGCTGCGAGCCGCGGTCCGCAAGCAGAGCGCCGACTTGTGGGCAAGGCTGAGCCGTGGGGTCCAGGCCCCGCCTGCGGCTCAGCGGGAGCTTCGCCCTCCCGCACTCGGGCGCCCGGCCACGGGCGGAGGAGGGAATGTCGAACGTCGGATGAGGAGCGCCGCCGGGTCAGTCCTGCGGGTCGCCGACAGGTCCTGCGCCGGCTGCCTTGGGCTTGGCGGCGCCGGCCTCGGGCTCCGCCGGCTCCCGGGCCTCCCCGTCGTTGGGGGGGCCGGCCTTCCCGTCGGGCCGGGCCGGGAGATCGAGGGTCCAGATCTTCAGGGTGCCGTCGAAGCTCGCGGTGGCGAGGCGCGTGCTGTCGGGCGAGAACGCGAGATCCCTCACCTGGTCGGTGTGGCCCTCGACGGACCTGAGGTGCTCATAGGTGGTCGCGTCCCACAGCCGCGCAATCGCGTGCCAGCCGCCCGACGCGAGGTACTTGCCGTCGGGCGAGAAGGCGAGGCCGCGGATCCTGTCGCCGGTCTGGAGGGTCCTGAGACACTTCCCCGTGCTGGTCTCCCACACTTTCCCGAGGGGGTCGTCGCCGGCTATGGCGAGACGCTTCCCGTCGGGCGACCAGGCGAGCACCCAGCAATTGAATGTCTGCCCGAAGAACGTCCGCTTGGGGTGGCCCGTGTCGGCATCCCACACCTTGACCCACCCCCACTCGGTGGCCGCGGCGATCACCTCACCGCTCGGCGAGACGACGACCTTCCAGCACGGCCTGCCGGCTCTCAGGGTGAGCAGGCACTCCGAGGCGGCGACGTCCCACACCCTGACCGTCCCGTCGTCGCCCGTGGAGGCGGCCCGCGCGCCGTCGGGGAAGAAGGCCGCGCCCTTGAGCCAGGCCGTGTGGCCCGCGAAGAGGCTGATGGGCCGGCCCGTGGCGGCGTCCCACAGCCGCGCCGACTTGTCACCGCTCGCCGAGAGGATCTGCTTGCCGTCGGGCGAGAAGGCGACGTCCTCCACGTACGTGCCGTGCCCCCGCACGGTAGTGAGGCATTGGCCGGTGGCCGCGTCCCACAGCCTCACAGTGCTGTCCTTGCCGCCCGAGGCCAGCCTGGTGCCGTCGGGTGAGAAGGCGACGGTGATGACCCAGCCCGAGTGTCCGCGCAGGGTGGCGAGGAGCCGGCAGTCGACGTCGGGGCGCTGCTTCGGCTCTTTGGGCCGCTGCTCGAAACCCTCGGGGGCGTGGATGGCGACGGCGAGAGAGCCTTGGACGCGATTGCCCGGGACGGCGGGCGGCGCGCCCTTTGGCAGCGGGACGCGAGGCCGGAGGAGCAGCCGGAGGGCCCTGTCCAGGCCCCCGGGGCCGACGCGCTGGATGGGCGCGCCGGGGACGTCGTTGACCCTGAGATGGAGCTTGCCCGTCTCTCGGGCCTCGAGGAGATGCAAGGCACCGACGATGAACTGCTCGCCGTGCCGGCCGATACGCCCGACCAGCGCGCCCGCGCGGCTGCGGCCGAGGGTCGCGTTGATGCCGTCGGCATTGGAACGCCGCAGCCCGCCTGCCGCGCTCCACTGGCCTTTGGCCCGAATGAGGACTCGGTCGCCGCGGCGCAGCTCGATGCCCGAGTCGGCCCACCCGGCCCCCGGAGCTACGCTCACCTGGGCCACGACCTTCGCGAGACGCGACAGGAGGGGAGCGTCGCTCGCGGCGACCAGCGGCCCGCGGATGCCGACCTCGAGGCTGCCCCAGTTGTCGGCGGGGATGTCGTCGTTCATCCGCACGTAGAGCCGGCCCGCCCGCCTGGGCACGAGCGCGAGCGCATTCCCGATCCGGAACGGCCCCCCCTGACGTCCCACGCGGCCGATCAGGTCGAAGTTCCGTGCCCCGAGCAGAGGGCACGGGCGGAAGTGCCCGCGGGTCTCGCCTTCCGGCCCGTGGCTCCACGGCGTGTTCGCCCCCCAGGTGCCCTTTGCCGAGATCGCGTAGCGCTGGCCCTTGGCGACGTGGAGGCCCGTGTCGAGCCAGGGGATCCGCGCCGAGACCGCCCGGCTTGCCGCCTCGATCGCACGGCCATCCGCCGGCGGCTCCTCGGGCCTGCTCTCGAGCAGCCGCAGCCTGATGCTGCGCGCCGACAGCGTGGCGCGGAACGTGTTGAGCACAAACGGCTGCGCGAGCGGCAGCCACTCGGGCTGCACGAACCTGCGGCCGGCCCGGGACACGTCGACCGTCTTCTCGTCGTCGACCCACGCCTCGACCTTGGCCTCGGTGACCCGCAACCGTGCGCGGTACCACCTCCCCGTCTCATAGCCTTTGACGAGCTTCGTGTCGTTGACGCTGGCCGACCTCTTGTCGAGCCGCGAGAGCCCCGACATGGTGCCGGCCCAGCCCCCGATGATCCAGGAACCGCGCTCCGAGCCGAACGGGAGGAGCATCGCGCAGAACTCCTGGCCCTCGTCGCGCCGGAGCTCGAGGACCAGCTCGTAGTCGACCGTGGGGAACTCGCCCGTCCAGGCGAGCCCTGTGCGGCGCTGGCCCCGTGAGAGCACGAGCCGGCCCCGGTCGACGTAGACGGGGCCGTGACCCGCGAACTCGCCACCCTCGGGGACCTCCCAGCCCCTCAAGCTCTTGCCGTCGAACAGCGCGACCCACTCGCCGGGTCGCTCCGGCAGCTTGGGCGGCTCAGGCCCCACACGCCGCAGCCTGATGTTCTCGATCCCCGCGGTCGTCTCCCAGGTGATCAGAGCAAGCTCCGCGGGGACATCGTGGAGCGACGGGGTGAACTTGTGACCCTGCCGCAGCACGTCGAAGACCTGCGCGTCCTCCACCCACCCCTGGACCTTGGCCTTCGTGACCCTCAGCCGTATGCGGTACCACCGCCCGGTCTCGAAGGTCATCTGCCTGCCTACGCCATTCTGTGCGGGGTTGCGGCCGTCCACATTGGCCAGCCCGATCCATCGACCACGGTAGCCGCCGACCGAGAGGGTGCACACGGTGTCGCCGATGGGGAAGTAGAGGCCACAGAACGAGTCGTTGCCTGCTTCGCGGCGGGCCGTCATGGCGATCTCGTAGTCCTCGGTCGGGATCTCTCCCGTCCACGCGATGCCGGTCCTGGGCGCCCCGCGACCAAGGAGCAGCCGGCCGCCCTCGACGCGCACGGGGCCGCCGTGAGCGAAGTCGCCTTGCCGAAGGACCTGCCAGCCGTTCAGGGTGTTGCCGTCGAAGAGCTCGACCCACTCGCCGATCCTGTCCGGCCTTGGCGGCTGCACCACCTGTGCGACGGGCGGGTGTCTCGGCTCAGCCGGCGGTGTCTGCGGTTGAAGCTGTCGCTCGGCCGCCGAGCGGAGCTTGGCGATCTCGACGTTGCGGGCGGCGTAGAACTTCGTGCCCTCGTGCTCCTGCTTCAGCAGATCGAGCTCGCGGCAGGCCATGACCCACTGGCCCGCCGCCGCCGCGCGCTGGGCGCGACCGAACACGACCTCGGCGTTGTGCTCGTGCACGTCCTGGATCGGCTCGACCGGCGACGCCGAGGACAAGAACGTGACCTTCCCCTTCGGCCGCGGCGGGCGGGGCCAGAGCGCCACGGTGAGGCCCGCGACACACACCGCCGCAACGGCGGCGGCCACGATCACGATGCGCCGCCGCCGCCCCTGCCCCGTGCCGCTGCGCTGCTCGTCCTCGAACTGCTGGAGCAGGCGCTGGCCGGGCCGCAAGGGCTCGGTGGGCGCCTCGCGGAGCTCGGTGCCGTTGGGCTTGAGCTCGCCCAGGGCCTCGAGCTCGTCGAGGAGCGCGCGGGCCGACGGGTGGCGGTTGGCGGGGTTCTTGCGCAGCAGTCGGTCGATGATCCGGCAGAGGCGACTGTCGACCTGGAGCGCGACCTCTGCCAGAGCCGGCGGCTGCTCCTTGACCTGGCGCACGAGCACCCGCGCGGCGTCGGCGTCGTCGAAGGGCGGGCGCCCCGCGAGCAGGTGGAAGAAGGTCGCGCCGAGCGAATAGAGGTCGGCGCGCGCGTCGATGTCCTTGCCCGCGCACACCTCGGGCGCCGCGTAGGCCGGGGTGCCGAGCGACTCGCCGATGGCGGCCGCGGTCTCGTCGCCCTCGAGCTGCTTGGCCAGCCCGAAGTCGGCGACCCGCACGCGGCCCTTGGTGTCGATGAGGAGGTTCGAGGGCTTGATGTCGCGGTGGATGACGCCCGCCTCGTGCGCGGCCACGAGGGCGCTGGTCACCTGCATCATGGCCTGCCGCGCGCGCTCCGGCTTGAGGGGGCCGTTGCGGCGCAGCACGGCGTCGAGGCCCTCGCCGTCGATGTACTCCATGGCGAAGTAGCAGTGGCCGTCGGCCTCGCCCACGTCGTAGGCATGCACGATGTTGGGGTGGCTGAGCCGCGCCGCCGCGTGGGCCTCGCGGGTCAGGCGCTCGACGAACCGCTCGTTCTGCGCGAGCCGCGAGGGCAGCAGCTTGAGGGCCACCGTGCGGTCCATCGACACCTGGCGGGCCTTGAACACGTTGCCCATGCCGCCGCGGCCGATGAAGCCGAGCACCTCGTAGCCGGCGATCCGCTTCGGCGCCTTGGGCTCGTCCCTCGCCCTGTCGGGCGCCTCGCCCGTGATGCGGGCCATGACCGTCGCCTTCACACTCGACGGTGTGTCCAGACGCTCGATGGCGGCGTGGAGCTCCTGGGACTCGCAGGCGTCGCTCCAGGCGCTGCGACAGGCCTGGCAGCCGGCGACGTGGGCCTCGGCAGCGACGCGGTCGCCGGGCGACAGGCGGGCCGCGCAGGTCTCGGCCAGAAGCCGGGCGAGGTCCTTGCAGTCCATAGGTGGCCCTCCGTCAGCGGGTCAGCGATCCCAGCATCTCGCGCAGGCCGCGGCGCGCGCGGCGCAAGCGGCCCTGGATCGTCGTGGGCGGCACGTCGAGATACTCGGCCATCTGCTCGTAGGTCATCGCCTCTGCGTAGTGCAGCATGACGGCGACGCGCTGGTCCTCGGGCAGCCGACCGATGGCGGCCCGCAGGCGCTCGGCCTGCTCGGCCTCGCCCGCCCGCGTCGAGGGCGTCAGGGCCGGCCGGCCCACCCGCGGCCGGATGGCGACCGTGCTGGCGAAATCAGCCAGCGACAGCTTGTCGCTCCGCGAGCGGAGCGTCATCAGGCACGCGTTGACGGTGATCCGCAGCAGCCATCCCGAGAATCTCCCGCCGTCGCGGAGTTGATCCAGCGACCGAAATGCCTGTACCAGAGCATCTTGCACCGCGTCCTCGGCATCGGCAACCGAGGCGAAGTAGGCGCGGGCCACCGCCAGCATCGCCCGCTGGTGGCGCGAGACCAGCTCGCCGAATGCCTCGGTGTCCCCGCCTCGGGCACGGGTGACGAGCGTCTGGTCGTCCGCGGCGATCGTTCGCCTCCTCATTCTAACGATGCATCGCGCACCGCCTCCCGGACTCGCCCGGCGCAAAAAAACCCACCCGGGCCATTATAGCTTGTCGGCGCGGGGGAAGCTCAGCGTATCGCGGCTCGCAAGCGGTTCGGGGCCTCGCAGAGCGTCAGTCGGCTGGCAAGGAGTTGCAGAATCTCGGCAGAGAATGGGATTGCCTCTTGACTTCCGGCTACCTCGCATTAGAATATAGCGTATTGCGAGGGAGTGACCGGTCGAGGAGATGCCATCGTGCGTGCCTGGGTGAGCCAACTGCGCAAGGGGGTGACCGAGCTGGTCGTCCTGGCTGCCTTGCGTCAACGCGAGGCCTACGGCTACGAGCTGCTCCAGCGCATCAACCATATCGATGGCCTCGCGCTGGCCGAATCCACGGTCTACCCGCTGCTGGCGAGGCTCAGGCGCGACCGGTTCGTCAGCGTTCGGGCGGCCCCGTCGCCATCGGGGCCGCCGCGCCGCTACCACCAGCTCACCGCCGCGGGTCGGCGGCGCTTGAGCGACATGCTGGAGCAGTGGCAGGCCATCGGACGCGCCGTGGAGCAATTGCTGAAGGAGGACCACGATGGACAGTCCTGAACGAATGCTCGACGCCGAGGCGCGGGCACGGCTCGACGAGCATCTCGACTCCGTGGATCGGGTGCTTGCCGAATCAGGCGTGTCTCGCTCGGACCGCCGCAGCATCTGCGACGAGGTCGAGGCGCAGGCCTGCGAGATGGCATGGGCGCGCGCCGAGGGCGATCCGACCGAGCAGGACATGCGGGCGGTGCTCGCCGAACTGGACGCTCCCGAGGCCTACCATGAAGCGGCTGAGACAAACGGGCAGGCGTATGCGGCACGCCCGCTCGCCGCCGGCCCGAGGCTCCACCCGTTCGCCCTGTGCGCTCTCCTGGTGCCGATCGCCTCCGCTGGGGCGTCTTCCCCGCCCCCTGGAACCCGAGACCTGGGACCGCCTTGGGGCATGCGCGCGCGCCGCCCTCCCTCCCGACAGTCCGAGCCGGGCGCCCGTCGCCCGGCTCGGGCCCGTTCTCGCGGTGCGGGCGCGGCCCCGTAGGCACGGCCCTGGCCCATGGCACCTGCACAGCCCATCGCAGGCGCGGGACGCGCCGCAGAGTCCACACTTCGCGAAGTGTGGACTCTGCGCTCCTGCCGCCGCCTCTTTACCACGACGATGCCCCCCGAGACGTCCGGCCCCATCTGTGTAACCAACACGCCACGACGGCCACCTGTGGACTTGCGTCGAAGGCACCGGTCCCAGGTTGCACGTGCCGTGTTCCCGGCGGCCCCCGCTCGGCCGTCTCCTCCGACCATCGAGCACGCAGCATCCAGCATCACCGCCATTCGTGGTCATGCACCCCATCGCGGGCGCGGAGCGCGCCGCAGAGTCCACACTTCGCGAAGTGTGGACTCAGCGCTCCTGCCCCCCGCGCGGGAGCGGCGCCCGGGCCTGCCCGACCCGGCGAGCCGTGGGCTTCACGCGCGGCGTGAAGCCATCATGATCTCGTCACGCGGCGCGTGACGACCACAATGGCGGCTTCGCGGCGCCTCCCCCTCTACTTACTGCACCCAGTCGCTCACCATGCCAGAGCGACTCGGCCCGACGGCGCGTCTCCCGATCGCATAAGGCACTGGCGCACCGACACTTCCGTCGCCAAGACTTGGTCTCAAGGATCGCTCTGAATCGCTTTGCAGTCGCTCCGTAGTCGCTCGGGACCGCAGACGGCCGCGACGATCCCGAGCCAGGCCGCTGCGCGCCGGCGCCGCTGGTCAGCCCCCCTTGCCCGGTCCCGCGCATGTTGACGAACGTCAACGCCCACTTCGCCCGGCGGCGCAGCCGCTCCGTAAGTGCATATATGCCAATCAGTTCGGGCGCAATCGGGCATGTTGCCATTCGTCAACAGGCTCGGGCTCGTTTGCCGTATCCTCTTGGCATGACACCACTTAGCATGTTGACGTTCCGCAACATGCACCCTCTCACACCGCCACGACACGGCCAGAAGCCACAGCGGGGGGGATCCCCGTAACGTGAACGACGATGAAGAGATACGTTGACCAACCGACCAGGATCGGCCGATCTGCGCCGGGAGCTGACCGCGCTTCGAGCGTCATCCTCCGGGGGTGGCGACGACGGGACGAGGCACTCGGCCTCGTGCCGCAGTGGCTCCCTAAGCGCGTCAGTACTAAAGGCTTGGAGGTTTCTCTCGCATAATCGGCCCCTGCTCGCCGCCATGGCACACGGTTTGCACTGGTAGTAGTTGGTGAGGCCGGCGGAGGTGGCGGAACGTTCGTTTGCGAGACGACCGTCCTCGCTGGCCTCAGAAGATGCGGACCCGACGCAGAGGAGGATCTTCGCATGCGACAGAGAATGGCGTTGTGGACGATCGTGGGCGTTCTGGTGGTCGCGGCGGGCCCGTGGGCGACGGCCGGGCTGCTCGGATACTGGCCGCTGGACGAGGGCTCGGGCCTCGCGACGGCCGACGTGACCGGGAACCACTCTGCCGCTACGATCACGGGCGCCAGTTGGCTCGACGATCCAGTGCGGGGGTGGGCCCTGAGCTTCGACGGCTCCGATGACCACGTGAACGCAGGCGCGGCCGTCATCCCCCAGATGACGCTGACCAACGATTTCACGTGGTCATTCTGGACCTACAACCAAACGACGGCGACCAACAGCAACCAGATGAACGCCACCATCGTCGGCAACCGCTACAAACCGGGCGGCGGGGAGTGGAGCCCGCGCGAGTTCATCAAGGCCACCCCGACCAACTTCGAGTTCCACCGCAACGGCGGCGGGGACAACCTGGGCTACGCGGACATGCCGATGGACACGTGGCAGCACCACGTCGTCGTCAAGGACGGCGCTACGCTCAGCCACTACCTCGACGGGCACCTGGTCGCGGCGGAGACGCACACGATCACCCAGGGCCTGAACAACCCGCAGCCGCTCTACATCGGCGGCGAGGTGACCGGCGGCGCGAACGAGCACTTCCACGGCAGGGTGGACGACGTGGCGGTCTGGGACGAGACGCTCTCGGGCACCCAGGTCCTGCGCCTGGCCAAGGGCAGGAGCCCGGACGCCCTGCTCTGCGAGCAGGCGATCCGCATCTTCAACACCGGCGTGGACGACCACGGCATCGTGCAGGCGCCCGGCACCCCGGACGCGCACTGGCTGCTCGTCCAGTCGCCCCAGAGCACGCCCCCG
Source organism: uncultured bacterium (assembly GCA_965603035.1). GTDB lineage: Bacteria > Planctomycetota > PUPC01 > DSUN01 > DSUN01 > CAZDNN01. The sequence goes on along the minus strand of CBFDBL010000178.1, from coordinate 1,167 downwards.
CCGCCGGACATCGCGGCGACCGTCATCCAGAACCACCCGAACTGGCTTGCCAACGACGCGGTCGGCGGGGCGGGGTCGAGCTGGATCGGCCCTGTCAACCCCGGAGCCACGAACGTCGCGGCCGGCCAGTACATCTACCGCACCACCTTCGATCTCTCCGGCGCCTTCCTCCCCGAGACGGCCATCCTCAATCTCAACTTCGCAGTGGATAACAGCGTGACCGACGTCCTCATCAACGGCCAGAGCGCCGGCATCGCGGCCGGCGGCTTCGGCGGGCTCCTCGGGCCGTACACCATCGACAGCGGGTTCGTCGCCGGCCTCAACACGCTGGACTTCCTGGTGAACAATGCGGGGGCTGCCCCGACCCCTGGGGGCCTCAGGGTCGAGATCGGCGGCACGGCGCTCGTCCCCGAGCCGGCCACCCTCGGCCTGCTCGGCCTCGGCGCCCTCGCCGTGCTGCGGAGGCGGCGGAAGAGCTGACGCGTGATGCGTGAGAAGAGAAGAGGGCAGGCGCCGTGGCCGGGAGGCCGCGGCGCCTGGCTCATGCGGGAGGAGTGGTTCCGGGTTGCGGGTTCCGGGTGCCGGGTGCCGGGAGGGCTCCGCCCCGGCATCTTCTCCGACCCCCGGAACCCGGAACCTGGAACCCGGAACCGTCCTTCCCGCCCACGGCGTGCGCGGCCGGCAGCATCCCGCCCCCGGCAGGTATCTCTCTTTGTACCGGAGCGATCCGGGCCGCGCGCGGTCGCGGCCTCGGCCTCCTGCACGACCCCCTGGGCAGGAGGGCGAGCCAGGACCCCTGGCGGGGGGCGAGAAGGAGAGTGCCGTGAGGAAGCTTGCAGTGGTCGGGGCAGTGGTGGCGCTGGGCTGGGCCACGATGGCCCACGGGGGCGAGCGGCGCAGGCCGTCGCAGGCTGCCGGCGCGTTCGTCTCCGCCGAGCTGGCGGACGAGGTGGTGAAGTGGCAGCTCGACCTCGGCGGGGAGGCCGGCAAGAAGATCTACGAGATGGCCGCCGACGTGAGCGTCACCTACACCGAGAAGGACGGCGTCAAGGAGGCGTCGAGCATCCGCAGGGCCAGCGGGCGCCAGCGCCCCGCCAGAGAGGGCACGGTCGTCGTCAAGGGCAAGTTCGTCTCGGCCAAGCTCAAGGAGGGCGAGGACAAGGTCCT
>CBFDBL010000177.1:0-9856 GCA_965603035.1 uncultured bacterium | reverse complement strand
CGGATGACCTGGCCGACGAGCCACTCGCCCTCGATGACGGTGTCGTCGTGGAGGTGCTCGTGGGTGTAGATGCGGCTGCGCAGCCGCCACTCGAGCCTCCGCGCCTGCTCGCCCTCGCACGCGAGCGCGTCCTGCGGCAGCAGCTCGCCCCACGAGCCCTCGGGGAACACGAGCACCATGGGCCGCACGCGCTCGAGGCCGTTGTGCCGCGTCCACATCGCCCGCCGCTCCGCCATCACCGGCAGGCTGGCGATCTCCGCGACGCGGCGCGCGAGGTCACGGAGGATAGTACGGTCTTGTGGACTCATCTGCATGTTGGGTTCTCTCTCGTCCGCGATCGCTCGCATTCGCTCGCGCGGCTCGGCAGGAGCCTCGCCCTCCCCTGCCGCCCCCACGAGACCACAAGACTCGACTCCCTCTCCCCCTGGGAGAGGGCGGGGGTGAGGGAGAACGATGGCAGCCTCAGCATGCGGTGGCCTTACCCCTGCTTCCCCTCACCCTAACCCTCTCCCGCAGGGTGAGGGAACTCGAGGGTCAGGCCCTCCGCTAACCGTGTCGCTCCATCAGGGCGTCGGCGTGGTGGCCGCGGCCGGTCTCGCGCAGGCGCTCGCAGTAGCTGCCGAGCCTGCCGCGGGTGTGGAATGGGCCGCCCTCGCGGATGACGTTCCACATCGGGTCCACCTCGCTCTCCGACGTGTTCATCATCTCGGCGTGCCACTCGTGGAGGCGGGCGAGGCCCTCGTTGGCGAGGTCGGGCTGCGCGTCGGAGAGGTCGTCGGTCATGTGCGGGTCGTTGACGATGTCGAAGAGCAGGACGGGTGCGAGGTCCTTCAGGCCGTCGTGATAGGTGCGCAGGAGCAGCATGTCGTCCCAGCGCACCCCGCGCTGGCAGCTCCAGGCGCAGTTGCCCATGACGACGGTATCGCGCCCCTCTTCCTTCCCCTCCTGGAATGCGTCGGCGAAGCTGCGGCCGTCCCAGATGGGCGGCACGGTGCCGCCGACGAGCTCGATCACGGTGGCGGCCATGTCGGTCTGGTAGTGGAGCACGGTGTCCACGCGTCCGCCGCCGAGCCCTGGCCAGCGGACGACGAGCGGGAGGCGGGCCGTCGCCTGGCAGGCGGTGTGGTGGTCGCCGTAGATGTTGAGCTCGCCCTGGTTCTCGCCGTGATCGACGCTGACGATGATGGCGGTGTCGTCGAGCACGCCCTGGCGCCCGAGCTCGGCGAGGAGGATGCCCAGGTGGTCGTCGGCGTAGCGGATGCCGGCGTCGTAGCCGTTGATCCACTTCACGTAGTCGTCCATCGACTCGATGTAGGCGGGCAGCCGCGGCCAGCGGCCGGGGTCGCAGGGGCCCCAGGAGGCGAGGTCCTGGGCGGAGTGGGGGCCGTAGCCGTTCCAGTGCTCGCGGACCCTGTCCTCGGTGAGCCACTCGTCGATGGGCTGGCCGGCGAAGGGGTCGCCGTAGTCGGGCGGCGTGCGGTAGGGGGTGTGGGGGTCCCAAACGTTGACGTGGAGGAACCAGTCGTCGTCGGTGGCGTGCTTGTCGAGCCACTCCATGGCGTAGGGGACGACCTCGGACGCGATCTCGGCGCCGCCCTTGCCGGGGTTGTACATCTCGCGCCAGCCGTGGTAGAACCACCAGGCGCTGTGCCGCTCGGCGTAGGGGCTGACGCTGACCGTGTAGAAGCCGGCCTGGCGGAGTGCCGCGACCCACGAGTTCCGCGCCGCGCCGTGGCGGAACCCGCGCTCGGGGCCGTGGGGCCGCAGGTCGGCCGCCGTCCCGCCGTGGTTCACGATCCCCGTGTGGATGCCGAACCGCCCGGTGAACAGCGACGCGCGCGACGGCAGGCACGGCGTGTCGCTCGCGTAGCAGTTGTCGAACCGCACGCCCTCGGACGCGATGCGGTCGATGTGCGGCGACGTATCGCGGCAGTAGCCGTAGCAGCCCAGGTGGTCGGCCCGCAGGGTGTCGATGTCGTAGTACAGGATGCGCACGACGGGCTCCTCGCGACTCGAGGGTGGGTGGCAGAGCGCGGATTCTGGCGCGAATCGGCCAGGGAGTCAAGCACCGCTCCCCGGCAGCGCGGCATCAGGGCTCGGGCTGGAAGTCGCGGTTGCCGGAGGAGTAGACGACGATCATGTCGGCGTCCTCGTCGCCCAGTGCGGTGGCGTTGTGCGGGATGTCGGGCCCGACGGTGAGGGTGTCGCCCGCCTCGAGGACGACGACCGCGTCGCCGACGGTGTGCTCGAGCCGGCCGCTGAGGAGGTAGAGCGCCTCCTCGCACGTCGAGTGGCTGTGCCGTGGGTTCGACATCCCCGCCTTGATGACCACGCGTCCGAGGGTGAGGCCCTGGGCATTGCCGAGCTTCTGGCTGGCGAGCCAGCACAGGCTGCCCCAGTCCTCGTCGATGCGGGCAGCGTCGGCATCGGAGGCGGCGCGGACAGCCATGTTCACGGGTGTGGCTCCTGAGGTGTCGCGGGGAGTGGGATGGTCCTGCCCGGGCCTTCGGCGAAGGCCTCGAAGATGCGGGTCGCCTGCCAGGCGTGCTCGAGGGTGCCTTTGGCAGGCGGACGACCCTCGAGGACCGAGCGGGCGAACTCGTTGACCTCGTTGTAGTAGCCCAGCAGGAAGAGGCCCTTGTTGTAGAGCTGGCCGAGCGAGAACTCGGGCTCCCAGACGGCCGAGGTCTCCTCCGGCGTCCCAGTGTAGTAGTCCGGCGCGCTCCCGTAGCCCGTGCCCGGCTCGTCGGGCGGCGTGCGGTGGTAGAGCACGCGGACGTTGTTGTCCACCACGATGTGATGGCCCCGCGTCCCCACGAGCGTCGTGCGCTCCATGCCCGCGTTCCGCGACGAGCCGTGGGTCAGCGCCAGCGACGCGACGGCGCCCGAGGCGAAGCGGAACGTCGCGACCCCGGCTCCCCGCGCCGAGCGTTCGTAGCAGAAGCTCTCGGGCATGCCGAGCAGTAAGAGCATGAGCGAAACGGGATGGCAGAGGTGATCGAGGAAGCCGCGCACCGGCCCATCGACGCTCCCTGAGCGACGGCACGCCTCGAGTTGCTCGGCCGTGGGCACATGCTGCGGATACTGAAGCAGCACGAGCGACGGCTCGCCGAAGTCCTCCCGCCCCATCAGCTCCTTCGCCTTCTCGTTCGCCGGGAAGAACATCTTCTTGAAGCCGACCATCACGTGGCGACCCGCGGCCTCGGCGGCCCGCTGCATCGCCTCGATCTCCGCGCAGGACGCGGCCGGCGGCTTCTCGACCCAGGCGTGGCAGCCCGCCTCGAGACAGTCGATCGCAAGCGGCGGGTAGCCCGGCCTGCCCCGCTCGTCGTAGCCGACGACAATGAAGACCGCGTCGAGTTCCTCGCGCTCGAGCATCTCGCGATGGTCGCCGTAGGCGCGCTCGGCGCCGAACTGTGCGGCGAAGGCCTCCGCCTTCCCGCGATCCAGGTCGCACGTCGCCACCAACTCGACGGGCGCGAACTGAAGCGCCGGATACACGTTGCGGAAGGCGTGGGAGCCGCAGCCGATGAAGCCCGCGCGGATCTCAGGCTCGTCGGTGGGCTTCCCGTGGAAGCTGATCCTCACCCTGGCGCGGCTCCTACTGCATGGCCTTCTGGAGGGCGATGATGTGGTCGGCGACGGTGCGGCGGATGGCGTCGAAGGAGCCCATGGTGCTGGCCTTCTCGGGGTCCATGACCTCGAAGCCGTCGGCGGGGAAGCGCTCGCCGCCCTGGCGGTAGCGCGTCCAGTCGTCGTGGATGCCGCCGGCGATGCGCGCGACGAGGGCCTCGGCCGATCGCCGCTCGGCGGCCGCCTTCCCCGCGCGCTTTGCCTCGGCGATCAGCCGCTCCAGTGCGAGCAGGTACTTCAGGTCGTCGATGCCCTCGCGGCAGCGCTCGTAGTCGAGGGTGGGCCAGAGCCGCGCGCCGTCGGTGCGGACGAGCGAGCCGCGGCGGTTGTCGAGGCTCCAGTACCACTCGACCTTGCCGCGCACCCCGTGCTTCGCCATCTTCCAGAAGAAGAAGCCGAAGGGGAAGCGGCCGCTCCCGGCGTTGACGAACCAGGGGATGGCACCCGCCTTCTGAACCTCGGCGATGAAGGCCTTGTTGATGAGGTGGCGACCCTGGTTGTGGTGGTCGGCGCCGTCCCAGCCGTTGTTGAACGTGGCGACGTTGAGCCAGGGGGCCATGGCCATGACCTCGCGGTAGCCGTTCATGTCGCTGGTCGTGGCGAGCTCGGGCAGCTCCTCCCAGGCGAAGCGCGCGAGCTCCGCCGCGTACTTGACGCCCTCGACGCCCTTGTTGGTCAGCTCGTCGCCGATGCTCATGAACACGGGCACGTCGTGCTTGAGGGTCTCGGCGTGAAGGCGCCGCATCACCTGAAGGTACTTCTGCTGCCAGCGCTTGCTGTCGAGGCTGCCGTAGCCCGCGAGACCGCTCACCGTGAGGTTCATCGGCGTGGCGAAGTAGAGCGGCGTGCGGAAGCCCGCCCGCTTGTAGGCCTCGATGAAGGCGCCGAGCTCGGAGGTGTCGTCGTCGTGGACGGGCAGATCGAACTTGTAGAGCGGCGCGACGCACGTCATCCCATGCTCGCGCATGTCGCGCAGGTGCGCTGCGAGCGCCTTGGCGTCCTTCGGGCTCGAGTAGTTGAAGCCCAGCGCGTAGGGCGGCTCGTCGAGGCGAATCGGCAGGACCTCGAGCGCGACGGCGATGGAGCCGACCGGCTTGTCCTGTGCCGTGACGGTCACCGCCCCCTTGTAAAGGCCCGGCTTGGCGTCGTCGGGGACCTGGACGGTGACCCAGAAGAACTCGGTGCTGTGGGCCGCCATGTTCCACTTGCGGCCCAGCCGCATCAGGATGTCGCGTCCCTCGCCGAGGAAGCCCTCGACGGAGGCGACGACCACGTTCTCGGCCGGGATCGTGCCCGGCCCCTTGAGGGCGCCAGGCGTGATGAAGACCTGCTGGAGGCTCTCCTTCGGCCGCAGCAGGAAGCTGAAGGGCTCGTGCTCGCCCATCGAGGCGAAGAGCCGGGCCTCGCGCGGCTCCGCCGCCGCCTTGCGGTCCACGGTGACCTTCGTCGGCGCCCGGTAGGTCACCGCCTTGCCGTCGGCCGTCGTGATGACGACCTCGCGCGGCGCCGCGTAGCGCACGGGCTGGGCGACCAGCGGCTTCTGGTCGCGGGAATGCGGCTCGTTGTAGTCGGTGACGAACAGGTCGAGCTCGGCGGCACCCACCAGGGCCGGCCACGCGAGCGCGACTGCGAGAAGCCATCGGATGCTCATGGTCGGTCTCCTGCTCAGAAGTCGGCCTTGCCGCCGGCGGGCACCAGTTTCACGTCGTCGAGCCACAGCGTCCCTTCGCCCGTAGCGTAGAAGTAGACGCGGTAGTCCTTCTTGCCAGCGATGGGCTTGCCGGCGAGGGTGTGCTGCTTCCACGCGGCGCCGATGCGCTCGCGCATCGTGCCGCGTGCGCCGGCCTCGAAGTTGACGAAGAGCTGGTTGTCGCCCTCGCCCTTCGCCCAGAAGGTCAGGGTGTAGGCCTCGGCGCCCGGGATGGCGGGCAGCGCGGGGGTCATGATGCCGATGCGCCCGCGCTTGCCGACGCACTGGATGCGGGCGGAGCGCTTGCCCGAGTGGACGTGCTGGGCCCGCTCCTCCCAGTGATTCTCGTAGTCGCCGCCCCAGCTCCAGCCGCCCCACCACAGCCAGCGCGAGCGGTTCCGCGCGCTGTTCTTGTTGATCTTCTCGAACCCGCCGTTCTGGACGAAGTTGAGCGGCGGGTTGGTCACCGAGAGCGACTCGGAGACATAGGTCCCCTTGAGTCGTGCCTCCAGCATCTTCCTGCGCTTCGCATAGGCCGCGTCGCCGAGCAGGCCTGCGGCGCGCTGCTTCTCGACGGCCGCAAGCGCGGCCTCGATGCGCTCCTTGGGCCAGAGCTGTTCGGTGAGACTGCGTTTGTCCGCTGCCTCGCCGGCCAGCGCCGCCGTGCTCGCCAGCACTACGGCGAGAGCCCAGCCAACCGTTCGCAAGCCCATGGTCACTCCTTTCCTCGCTCGATGGCAAGGTCGTCGATGAACGCCTCGAAGGGCCCGCCGCCGCCGCGGCTGTCGTAGGCGACCAGCACCGCCGCGACGGTCTTGCCCGCCACGAAGCTGCCCAGACGGATCGTCACGTTCGTCCACTTGCCCACCGCGCCCTTCGGCCCGCCCGGGTGCACGCCCTGGCCGTCGGCCGTCCTGGCTCCCGAGTCGCGCAGGGTCGAGCCGTCGGCGAACAGCAGGTCCACGCCGACGCATCGCCCCCGTGCGTTCGCTGGCCGAATCCAATAGCTCAGCACCGTGTCATCCCACAGGGCGACCGGGCCGTCGAGCGCCTGGAAGTAGACGTACGAGTACGCGGGATCGTCGGCGTTGCCCGCGATCCGCAGCGCCCGCTTGCCCGCATGGGCGGCCCCCTCGACCGGCCGACAGGTGGCCTTGCTGACCTTCCGGATGCCGCCGCCGCGCTGCGCGACCCTGTCGGGCCGGCCCTTCGGGTCGCCGGGCTCGAAGCCGGTGCGCAGCGCGGGCGGGCCCGTCGGCGGGTGCAGCATCCGGCTGTTGGCGACGGCCTCGCACCGCCCGTCGATATGGAAGGCGCCGCGGGCGGACGCATTGGCCACCAGCCGCGCGCGCTCGCAGCCCTCCGCGATGCGCACGTGGGGCGAGAGCCCGCGCGTGAAGTGGGCATTCTCCAAGGAGAACCGACCGCCCGTGACCGTGAAGCCGCCGCTCACGGTGTTGAGCTGCTGGATCAGCACCTCGCCTTTGCCGCCGATGACGCCGCTGACGCTGCCCGCCCAGATCTGGGTGTTGAAGAAGCTCACCTTCCCGCGGAAGGAATCGGCGACGACGATGGCCCCCTTCTCGTAGCGGCTCAGCGGCACAAGCTGCGCGTCGATGAACTCGATGCCCTTCTCACCAGCCGCCTCGATCGCCGCCGCGCGGCTCACCGTATCGGAGCCGTGCTGGATGACCCGCGCGTTGGCGCCGCCGCCATCGTCGCGGAAGGCAATGCCGTCGTAAGCAGCGTAGAGGAAGGTGCCCCGCACGTGCTCGCGGGCGCAACGCCCGAAGACCAGGCCCGCGAGGTGACGCCGCTGGTGCTCGATGATGCGTTTGAAGTCGCCCTTCGGCCTCGGCAGGCTCGCATGGAGCCGCACCGAGTAGTGGGGGTTGAACTGCATGTCCTCCACCCACCCCTCGCCGTCGCTCTTGCTGACGAACAGCCCGCGCTTCAGGCACGCGCCGGCCAGGTAGCGCACGAGATGCCCCGTGCTCGGGTAAGTCCAGAGGTCCACCCCCTGCCAGGCGTTCCCCAGGGTCACGTCGATCAGCCAGCAGCCCGGCCCCAAGCCTCGGACGGTCCAGGGGTAGGCGACGGGCTCGAACACGTTCTGCTCGGGGTACCACACCGTCAGGCCGCGCAGTCCCGACTTCGGCTCGAGCCGAATGAACGGCGTGCCGTCTTCGCTCCCGCGCCCCGCCGTCGGCATCAGCACCGAGCCGCCCGAGACGGTGTGGTGAGGGACGTCGAAGCAGCCGCGCAGCTCGACGCCCGTCGGCACCGTCAGCTCGCCGGCGAAGCGGTAGTTGCCCGCCGGCACGTAGACCGTGCCGCCGCCAGCCTCCCGCGCGGCGTCGAGCGCCTTCGCGAACGCGGCCGTGTTGTCCTTGGCAGCCGCGGAAGCCCCGAAGTCGGTGACCGCGAACAGCCCGCGCGTGGCCGGCCGGCGGTCGGGCGGCGACGGATGGGGTGAGCAGTCCGGGTGCGCGAAGCTCCTGCGCTCGTCCACGATCTGCACGTCGCCCCGGCTCTCGTTCTCGATGCCCTTCGGCCCCGAGCGGTACTCCGTGCCGACGATCTGGGCGCGACGGACGCGCGCCCCGAGGCGCACGTGAGGCGGTCCGTGCTCGATGACGCAGCCGACGAGCGAGATCGCCCCGCGCTCAGCCACGACGGGCGGTTGGCGCTGCGCTCCCAGCGTGCAGCCCTGGAACGTGAGGGTGCCCTTCCCCTCGAGCAGGATCGCGTGCCCCGACGCTGCGCCGATGGTGCAGTGGTTGAACTGCGCGACCGTGCTGAACGACGCGGGTGCGTGCACGCCGTGCTTGTCGCCCCGCAGCCGGCAGCCCGTGACGGCGAGGCCGACCTGGTTGAGGCCCTCGAGCCGCAGGGCCGTATGGCCATCGAAGCCGCAGCCGAACATGACGGCATTGGCCGTGCCCTTGAGCCCCGGCCGACAGACGGCGGCGACGTGGTAGCCCTGGATGCGAACGCGGTAGACGTATTCCCAGTCGCTGCGCCGCATCTCGAGGCCGACGGCCTCGCGGAGCAAGTGACTTCGCAGCGCCGACCGTTCCGCATCGGTCGTGGGTGCACCAGGCAGGCGGCTCTCGGCCCACCATCGCGGGGCGAAGTCCACGTCGATGAGGCGGCCGATGTCCGTCGTCGTGTCCACCCAGATGCCCGTCTTGAGCGGCGTGCCGTAGACGTTGCGGAGGGTGTGGAGCTCGTTCCACTCCGGGCCGATCTGGATCGCCTGGTAGGGGTTGACCAGGGTGACGTTGAGGACCGTGACGTTGTCGCCCGTGACCGTCCGGGAGGTCCGGATGGTCCAGGGATAGGGCACGATGGCATCGGGCTTCTGGTCGGGGTACCAGAGGATGATCTCGCGGATGCCGGAGCCGCGCTCGAGGGTGATGGCGGCGGGCGCGTCGGCGTTGCCGCGGTCGGCCACGATGGCCAGCGTCGTGCCGTCGTAGCTGCTGTCATGGCCAGGCGCCAGCCAGTCGCCCCGGAGCGTCACGCCCTCCTTGACGACGAGCCGCCCCTCCAGCCGATAGCGCCCGGCGGGCAGGAACACGACGCCGCCGCCGGCCTTCGCCACCTTGTCGATGGCCTGCTGGATGGCGGCCGTCGCATCGGTGCTGCCTTCCCTGGGAGGATTGACGATGGCCGAGGCGATCACAAGGCTATCGGAGGGATAGCGGGTCCTGACGACGCGCGGCTGGAGCATCGCAGCGGCCCCCCGGCTGCCACAGACGGCCCACGAGGCGACGAGCACCACCACCAGGGCCCGAACCGACAACAGACACCGAGTCATTCCGGCACCATCCTCCAACGCGCCCCGCCCCTCGTGGCCCCCATCCTAGGGAACCTGACCGACCAGGGCAAGCCAGACAGGCGCGAAAAAACGCGAGGCCCCGCCAGCGGGGCCTCGCGTCGAGGCTCGGTCAGCTCCGGCAAGCGGCGCTACCGCCGCCTGCGCCGCAACAGGCACAGCAGCCCGCCGCCGAGGAGGGCGAGCGACACCGGCTCGGGAATCCGGTCGTCCGCCGGCAGGTCCTCCACCTCGATGCGGACGTAATCGAACTCGCCGTTCGCACCCAGCACCGTGCAGAAGTTGTCGGCGTTCTGCTTGTCGAACACGCCGTAGCCGTAGGTCCCTTGGGTCACCCCGTTGATGTCGACCGTGACCGTGTCGGCGACCGTGTCGAAGTACAGCTTCGTGTCGATCATCCGATCGGGCAGCCCGGGGTACTGGGCGAGGACCTGCGCTTCCCAATCCCTGAAGACGTTGTAGAGCGTCAGGGTCTGCGTCTGGTCGGGCATCAGCTCGAGATGGGCGTAGACGGGGGCGAACGTGTAGCCGCTGCCCACGCCCTGAGAGGGGTCGCAGGTGGGGTAGTAGTCCACGTTGATCCAGAAGGTGGCCTGCCAGGCGCCTTCACCGTAGCTCCGCCAGGTGAGGTCCACCGTGGTCGGCGTCTTGTAGTCGTTGCGCGGGCGGTTGTCCACGCATTCGGCGAACTG
>CBFDBL010000176.1:0-9897 GCA_965603035.1 uncultured bacterium | reverse complement strand
CTTCTTCGACCTGTCGCCGATCCCGCAGTGGCGTTCGTCGGACGACGACGCGCAGGCGGCGCGCTTCTTCGCGCGCTTCTACGCGCTCGCGGCGGAGCACATCGAGCCTGCGGGCGGGCGGATCGTGAAGGTGATGGGCGATGCGGGCCTGGCCACGTTCCCCGTGGACGCGTGCGAGGCGGCGATCTTCGCGCTCTGCGACCTCGCTCGTGCGGCGCGCCGGGCGGCGCGCGATGCCGGCCTCGACACGTGGCTGGCCGTGAACGTGCACGTGGGCCCGGTCGTGGCCGGCGAGATGGGGCCGCCGGGCGCGGAGCGCTACGACGTGGTGGGCAAGACGGTGAACGTGTGCGCGCGGCTCGGCCGCCGCGGGATCACCCTCTCGCCCCAGGCCTTCCGCACCCTGAGCCCGGAGGGCCGCGAGCGCTTCGAGAAGATCGCGCGGCCCATCGTCTACCAACTGCGCGACTGACGGTGTGACTCCACCGCGACGGGCGCTCGTCCGTGCGCGGTGCACGGGGAGGGGCGAGGGTCGAGGAGGGAGGTCGGAGATGATCGTCTTCCACGGGACGACGGCGCGCCGGGCGCGGCGGATCTGCGAGGAGGGCTTCCTGCCCAGGAAGCCGTCGCGCCGCGTATGGTTCGCCGAGAGCCGGGCCTACGCGCTGGGCCGCGCCAAGACCCAGGCCCGGCGCAGCCACGACCGCGCGGTCGTGCTGACGTGCGACATCGACGTCCCTCGCTTCCGCGCCCGCTACGGCGGCAAGCGCGTCCTCCAGCGCAACCGCGTGATCGCCATCGACGGCGCGGTGCCGGTCGCTGTGCTGCGCTCGCGCCCCCAGGCCGGCGTGCCGACGACGCCGGAGGAGATCGCCAGGTGGGTGAACTCCCTGCTCGGCGTGAAGCCGCACAGGGGCGTGGGCCGACGCCACCCGGGCGTGGCGCGGCTGTCGGAGTGGGTGAACAAGCGGCTCCAGACGGCGACGCGCAAGGGGGTGAGCCCGCGCGAGCTGTTCTACATGGCGCGGCGCTGGCTGCCCGAGGCCTTCGAGGGCTACGAGATCGACCCGGAGAGCCTGCGCGTCTTCCGCCAGGCAGGCGACGTGCACGTGCGGGTGGACGAGGGCGCGCTCGCGCCGGACCCGCGCGAGGCGGAGGCCCTCGAGTGCCTCGAGTCGCCGAAGGCCCGCGGGCGCGTGCGCGGCCTCGAGCTGCTCGCGAAGACCCGCGACCCCGACCTGTTCGACTGGTGCGCCATGTTCGCCGGCGACGCGGCGCCCACGGTGCAGCTCGCGGCGCTGCGGCTCATGAGCCGCTGCGACGACGGCTCGCCCGAGGCCATCGAGCCGCTGGCCACGAGCCGCAGCAAGCGCGTGCGCGCCGCCGCACTCGCCGCGCTCGCACACCTCGGCGGCGCCGGCGCCGTCGCCTGGTTCACCCGCGGACTCAAGGACCCGTGTCCCTGCGTCCGCGTCGCCGTGGCGCGCCAGCTCGAGCACCTCGACGCGACCGAGCATCGCGCCGTCTTCGAGCTCGCGCTCTACGACCCCAACCCCGACGTCGCGCGCACCGCGCGCAAGCTCGCGGCGCACAAGGGGTACGCGAAGGCGAAGTGGTGAGGAGTGAGCACTGGATGCTCGATGCTCGATACTCGATACTCGCACGGGCCTGAGCGCACGGTCCTCCATCGAGCATCCACTCGACAGGACACCGCCATGATCGTCTACCACGGCACGACCATCCAGCGGGCGCGCAGGATCTGCCGCGAGGGGCTGCGGCCCATGCCGCCCTCGCGGCGGGTCTGGTTCGCCGAGGACCGCAAGTACGCGTTCCAGCGCGCGCGGACCTGGGCGCGCCGCACGAGCGATCGCGCGATCGTCCTGACCGCCGACGTGGACGTCGGGGCGCTGCGCCATGAGCTCGGCGGCCACCGCGTCATGCACAGGAACCAGATCATCGCCATCGACGGCGCCGTGCCCGCGAGCACGCTGCGGTGGCATCCCGAGGTCGATCTCTCCGCCACGCCCGAGGAGGTCGCCGAGTGGGTCAACGAGATCCTCGGGCCGCGTCGTCTGCGGCGCGTGACCAAGGCCCACCCCGGCGTCCAGCGGCTCTCCCGCTGGATCGACCACCAGGTCGGCACCAGGCACCGCAGCGAGCTGCGGTGGAGCGAGATCCGCGCGATGGCCGAGAAGTGGCTGCCCGAGCACTTCCTCGGCGTCGCGATCGACCTGCGCCGCGTGCGCGACAACCAGCTCGTCGGCACCGTCCACGTCGAGGTGGACCGGCGCCGCCCCAAGAGCGACCCGCGGATCCCCGAGGCCCTCGACCTGCTGGCCGACGAGCGCGCCAAGCGCCGCGCCCGCGGCATCCGGCTGCTCGCCGAGACCCAGGCGCCCGACCTCTTCGACTGGTGCACCCTGCTGCTCGGCGACGACGCCGTCACCGTGCAGCTTGCGGCCCTCGAGGCGATGCGCGCCTGCGAGGACACCCAGGCCGACGTGCTGGAGCCGCTGGTCGGCAGCGACAACAAGCGCATCCGCGCCGCCGCGCTCGCCGCGCTCGCCGTCCGCGGCGGCGAGGCGGCGCTCCACTGGTTCCAGCGCGGCCTCAAGGACCCTGCGCCCTGCGTGCGCCTCGCCGTCGCGCGCCAGCTCCACCACCTCGAGGCCTCGAAGCACGAGGCCCTCTTCGAGCTGGCGCTCACCGACCCCAACCCCGACGTCGTCCGCTTCGCTCGCAAGCTCGCGGCCGACCAGCCCTACGCCAGGGCGCTCTGACGCCCTGGTCGGGCGCCGCTGCGCGCAGGTAGTGGCCGGTTGACGCTGGCGTCCGTGGGCGCTAGAGTCGGGGCGCGCGGTGGAGGGCAGAGCCGAGCGAAGCAGGAGTGCAAGGCATGGGCAGCGGTCCTCGGGAAGAGCGTGAGCCGAGTCGGCGCGAGTTCGTGGCGCGGGCCGCGTGGGCGGGGGGGGCGCTGGCGCTCCCGCAGGTCGCGGGGGGCGGGGAGCGGGCGGGCGGCGGGCGTCCGCCGAACGTGGTGATGATCATCTCCGACGACCAGGGCTGGGGCGACTACGGCTTCATGGGCCACCCGGCGATCCAGACGCCGCGCATCGACAAGCTGGCGGGCGAGAGCCTGGCGTTCACCCGCGGCTACGTCACGGCGCCGCTGTGCTGCCCGTCGCTGTGTTCGCTCGTCACGGGCCTGCATCCGCACCAGAGCGGCGTCACGTCGAACGATCCGCCGCGTCGCGGCGGCGGGCGCGGCTGGTCGCCCGAGCGGCTGGCCCTGCGCGGCGAGGTCATCGCCAATATCGACCGCGTGGCGACCCTGCCGCGGCTGCTGAAGACGAAGGGCACCGTGAGCCTCCAGACCGGCAAGTGGTGGCTGGGGCACCACCGACGCGGCGGCTTCACCCAGGGGATGACCCACGGCGACCCCAAGCGCGGCGGCCGTCACGGCGACGCGGGCCTCGCCATCGGCCGCAAGGGCATGAAGCCCATCACCGACTTCATCGACGCCGCCGGCGGCAAGCCCTTCTTCATCTGGTACGCACCCTTCATGCCCCACTCGCCCCACACCCCGCCCGCCCGCCTGCTCGACAAGTACAAGGGCAAGACGACGTCGATGCACGTCGCCCGCTACTGGGCCATGTGTGAGTGGTTCGACGAGACGGTCGGCCAGCTCCTCGACCACCTCGACAACAGAGGCCTGACCGAGAGCACCCTGGTGCTCTACGTGTGCGACAACGGCTGGATCCAGCGCGAGGCGTCGGGCGGCTTCGCGCCGCGCTCGAAGCGCTCGCGCTTCGACGGCGGGGTCCGCACGCCCATCCTGGTCCGCTGGCCGGGCCGCGTGGCGCCGCGCCGCGACGACGACACCCCGGTGAGCAGCATCGACTTCGCCCCCACCATCCTCGCCGCCTGCGGCCTGAAGCCGACCGCCGACATGCAGGGGGTGAACCTGCTGGACGCCGAGGCCGTCGCCGCCCGCAAGGCCGTCTTCGGCGCCGTCTACACCCACGACGCCGTGGACATCCACAAGCCCGCCACCAGCCTCCAGTGGCGCTGGTGCGTCTCCGGGCGCTGGAAGCTCTGCGTCCCCGACCCCAAGAACATGCCCGACCAGAGGCCCGAGCTCTACGACCTGAAGGCCGACCCCCACGAGAGCCAGAACCTGGCCGGGGACCACCCCGACAAGGTCGCGGAACTGCGGCGCCTGATCGACGGGTGGTACTCCCCCGCGTGACGAGCAGGGCCGCTGCGATGCCAGCGCCGCGCGCCGGCGGCGGCCGCGCTTGCATTGCATGGGCAGAGAAGTATCATCGAGGTGATCGCGCCCGAATCCGAGACACCCCATCTGGAGGCCTGGCTGTGAATGAGCGAGACGGACTGAGCCGTCGCAGGTTCCTGCGAGGCGCCGCGGCGGCCCTGGCGTTCCCCGCCATCGTGCCGGCGCACGTCCTGGGTGCCGGCGCCCCGAGCGACAAGCTGCTCGTCGGCGGCATCGGCATCGGCGGCATGGGCGGGGGCGACCTCGGCGGCTTCCTCGGCGACGGCCGCTGCCGCGTGGTCGCCGTCTGCGACGTGGACCAGGGCCACCGCGAGCGCGCGAAGCAGAACATCGACCGCCGCTACAAGAGCCAGGACTGCAAGGCGTACCTCGACTACCGCGAGATGCTGGCCCGCGGCGACCTCGACGTGGTCTTCCACGCGCTGCCCGACCACTGGCACGCGAAGGTCGCCACCGACGCGGCGAAGGCCGGCTGCGACATCCACGGCCAGAAGCCCTTCGCCCGCAGCATCCGCGCGGGCCGCGCCATGGTCGACGCCATCGAGCGCTACGGCCGCATCTGGCAGACCGGCAGCCAGCAGCGCTCCGACGGCCGCTTCCGCTTCGCCTGCGAGCTCGTGCGCAACGGCCGCATCGGCAAGGTCCATCGCTGCGAGGTCGGGCTGCCCACCGGCGGCCCCGGCGGCGACCCCAAGCCCAAGCCGCTGCCCAAGGGCCTCGACTGGGACATGTGGCTCGGCCCGGCACCCTGGCGGCCCTACCAGGGCTGGGGCCCGCACTGGAACTGGCGCTGGATCATGGACTACTCGGGCGGCCAGCTCACCGACTGGTGCGGCCACCACGTGGACATCGCGCACTGGGGCCTCGGCCTCGACCGCACCGGCCCCATCGAGATCGAGGGCAAGGGCGTCTACCCCGACAGCAAGCTCTACGACGTGCCCATCCAGTACGACTTCACGTGCAAGTACAAGAGCGGCGTCGAGATCAACGTGAGCCACAACCAGAAGAACGCGCAGGGCGCCAAGTGGATCGGCGAGCGCGGCTGGGTCTACGTCAAGCGCGGCAAGATCGACGCCGAGCCGAAGAGCCTGCTCCACGAGAAGATCGGCCCCGACGAGACGAAGCTCTACAACAGCGGCGGCCACAAGCGCAACTTCATCGACTGCGTGCTGAGCCGCAAGGAGACGATCTGCCCCGCCGAGATCGGCCATCGCTCGCTCAGCGTCGGCCTGCTCGGCGAGATCGCCATGCTCACGGGCCGCAAGATCCGCTTCAATCCCGACACCGAGGAGATCCTCGACGACCCCGGCGCCAGCGCCCTGCTCGGCCGCTCCTACCGCGAGCCCTGGCAGCTCTGAGCCGCAGCGCAAGGCGAAACAAGGAGACCTCCGGATGCGACGCACTGTGATGAGCCTGACCGTTGCGGCCTCCCTGCTGGCCGCAGTCGCGGCAGGCGACGTCTACGACGACCTCGTGACCTACGACTGGGGCGACGGCCGCGCCGTGCCCTTCGCCATCGAGAACGACGTCCGCGACGCCGCCGACGCCGATGCACTCCGCGCCGTCGAGGCGAAGCTGCTCAAGGCCCTGGCCAACCCCAAGGCGACCCAGGCGAGCAAGCAGCTCGTCTGCCGCCTGCTGCGGAAGGCAGGCTCCCCGGCCTGCGTGCCCGAGCTGGCGAAGCTGCTCACCGACGAGAAGCTGTCGCACATGGCCCGCTGGGCGCTCCAGCACTCGCCGGCCCCCGAGGCGACGGCCGCGCTGCTCGAGGCACTCGGCAAGACCAAGGGCAAGCTCAAGATCGGCATGGTCACCTCCCTCGGCGAGCGGGGCGACCCGAGGGCGGTGCCGGCGGTGGCGAAGCTGACCGCCGCCAACGACGCCGAGCTGGCACGGGCGGCGGTGCACGCGCTGGGACGTATCGCGAGCTCCGAGGCCGCCGCAGCCCTCGCCAAGGCGAGCGTCGGCGGCGCGCTGCGCACCGAATGGGCCGACGCCTCCCTGCGGTGTGCCGACAAGACGCTCGCCAAGGGCGACGCGGCGGCCGCGGCGGCCGTCTACCGCAAGCTCTTCGCCAAGGACAACCCGCGGATGATCCGCATCGCGGCGCTGCGCGGGCTCGTGGGCGCGGAGAAGGCCCGCGCCGTCCCCACGCTGCTGGGCCTGATGCGCGGCGGCGAGGCCGACCTGGCGCAGGCCGCGACCCGCTTCGCCATCGAGCTCGAGGGCAAGGAGGTCACCGCGGCCCTCGCCGCGGCGCTGGCCGGCATGCCGACCGAGGCGCAGGCCAGGCTGCTCGACGTGCTGACCGACCGCAGGGATCCCGCCGCGGCATCCGCCGTGCGCGGCCTGCTGGCCAGCCAGGACGAGGGCATCCGCGTCGCGGCGATCCGGGCGCTCGGCGTCATCGGCGACGCCGCGAGCGTCGAGCCGCTGGCACGGCTCGTCTCGAAGGGCGGCGCCGTCGGCAATGCGGCGAGCAGCAGCCTCAACCGCCTCAAGGGCGAGGGCGTGGCCGAGGCGATGGGCAAGCTGCTCGACGCCTCCGAGCCCGCCTTGCGGGCAGGCATCCTCAGCGTGCTCGCCACCCGCGCCGACAAGTCGATGGCGCCCCTGATGCTCAAGGCTGCCCGCGACAAGGACGAGGCGGTCCGCAAGGCCGCCTGCAAGGGCCTCGAGGCCACGGCCGGCGAGAAGGAGCTGGCCCCCATCGTGGACCTGCTGCTGTCGGCGGCCAGCACGTCGGAGCAATCGGTTCTCGAGAAGGCCCTCTCGGCCGCGGCGCGCCGCGTCGGCGACCTCGAGGCGCGCTCCGAGCCCATCGTCGCCGGCCTCGCCCGCGCGGAGCCCGCGATCAAGGTGCGGCTACTGGCGACACTGGGCAAGCTCGGCGGCGAGAAGGCCTTGGCCGCCGGCCGAGGGCAGCTTGGCGCGAGGGAGGCCGACGTGGCCACGGCCGCGGTCCGCGCCCTCAGCGACTGGCCCGACGCCGCGCCCGCCGCCGACCTGCTCCGCATCATCAAGACCACCACGGACAAGGTGCACAAGGTGCTGGCCTTCCGCGGCTACATGCGCATGGCCAACCTGGTCGCCGAGCGGGCGAGCAGCGAGGCCATGGCGATGTACCGCCAGGCGCTCGGGCAGGCCGCGACGGTGGATGAGAAGAAGTCGGTGCTCGGCGGCCTGTCGAGCGCCAGGAGCATCGAGGCGCTCGAGCTCGTCGAGCCGCTCCTGGCCGAGGCCGCCGTGCGCGCCGAGGCCGAGCTCGCCGTCGTCCAGATCGCCGGCAACTGCCGCGACACGGCGCCGACCGAGGCCCGCGCCACCCTCAAGAAGCTCATCGCCTCCTCGAAGAACGCCGGTCTGCGCAAGCGCGCGCAGGGCACGATCAACGAGATGGACAAGAACATCGGCTTCGTCCGCACGTGGCTCGGCGCCGGCCCCTACACCGAGGGCGACCGCTGGAAGACCGCCTACCCGCCCGAGAAAGGCGACGAGGGCGTCGAGTGGAAGCTGCTGACCAAGGGCGTCGGGGCGCAGGTCATCGACCTCGACCAGGCCGTCGCCAACGGCGACAACCGCGCCGCCTACATGAAGACCTTCGTCTTCTCACCCGAGGACCAGGACGTGCGGCTCGAGATCGGCAGCGACGACGCCGTCAAGATGTGGGTCGGCGACAAGCTCGCGCACGTCAACAACGCCAACCGCCCCTGCAAACCCGGCCAGGACAAGGCGAAGGCCCATCTCGCCAAGGGCTGGAACCGGCTGCTGATGAAGATCGTGGACAACTCGGGCCAGTGGGCCTTCTGCCTCCGCATCGTCAAGCCCGACGGCAGCGTCCTCGAGGGCCTGCGCGTCAGCGTCGAGGCCCAGTAGCCCTGCCCCGCACGGCCCCGTGAAGCAGCAGGGACGCGCGCGATGGCGACCGATCTCGAGCGCTTCCGCGCGTGCATGGACTACGAGCCGGGCGATCGCCGGCCCCACCACGAGCTCGGCGCCTGGGGCCAGACCCGCGCGCGCTGGCAGGCCGAGGCGCCCGAGGCCGTCGGCGCCTTCACCTGGGCCTGGTTCGACGGCGAGCCCGCGCTGGGCATGGACCGCCGCGAGTTCATCCCCGTCCACTACGGCTTCCTCCCGCCCTACGAGCCCGAGGTGCTCGACGAGACCGACGACTACGTCGTCGCCCGCAACGCCAAGGGCGTGGTCACCAGGGCGCTGAAGGCCGGCACCGTCGGCGGCACGCGGCCGTGCATGGACCAGTACCTCGAATGGCCGGTGCGCAAGCCCGAGGACTTCGCGGACGTCCGGCGCCGACTCGTCGCCGCCGCGCCCGAGCGCTATCCCGCCGACCTCGACGAGCGCATCGAGGCGTGGCGGCGGCGCGACTGCCCGCTCGTGCTCGGCCGCAACTGCGCCGCCAACGGCTTCTACTGGCGCGCCCGCGAGTGGATGGGCACCGAGGCCCTCTCGTTCGCCTGGTACGACCACCCGAGCCTGCTGCACGCGATGATGGAGTTCTATGCCGACTTCATCATCGAGACGAGCCGCCCCGTCGTCGAGCGCATCGCGATCGACTACTTCTGCCTCAACGAGGACCTGTCGATGAAGGCGGGGCCGCTGCTCAGCCCGGCGACCTACCGCGAGTTTATCTTCCCTCACCTGCGGCGGATGGTGGACTTCTTCCGCGGTCACGGCGCCCGGCACTTCGCGATCGACACCGACGGCGATCCGACGGTGCTCATCCCGCTGATGATGGACGCGGGTGTGGACGTGATCTGGCCGATCGAGCGGGCGTCGGGCATCAGCCCGCAGGGGTGGCGGAAGCGGTTCGGCCGTGGGCTGCGGCTGTGGGGCGGGGTGGACAAACGCGTGCTTCCCCGCGGCCCTGAGGCCATCAAGGCGCACCTGCGCGAGCTCATCCCGCTCATCGAGGAGGGCGGCTTCATCCCGACGGTGGACCACACCGTACCGCCCGACGTCTCGTGGGACGACTTCCGCCACTACATGGATGCGAAGCGGGCGCTGCTCGGCGGCGACTTCGGGAAGCTGGAGTGAGCCCCCACCGGTCATTCCGACCGTAGCCTGCCCGCCGCGGCGGGGACGCGGAGCGGAGGAATCTCTGCTTCGGCGGGCGGCAGCCCGCCGGTCTTCTCTTCTCTTGGGGTGGACGCCAGATCCGACCGCCCGCTCTGCGAGCGCGCGAGGCGGAGATCCCTCGACGCCGCTCCGCTATGCTCGGGATGACCCGTTGTTGGGCGTCGTGGCAGGGGATCAGTCGGTGTAGCTGCCCTCCCGCCGCCAGACGTCGAGCATGAGCTCGTAGCGGGCGAGCGGCAGGCCGGTGTAGATGCAGTTGGACGTGGCGAAGACGTAGCCGCCGCCGGGCATGCCGTGGCGGAGGGCGTAGCGGCAACTCTCGACCACCTCGTCCTCGGTGCCGGTCTGGAGCAGGCCGCAGTTGACGTTCCCGATCAGGCAGACCCGGTCGCCGACGCGGCGCTTGACCTCCGCGATGTCCACCCCGCCCTGGGGGTCGAGGCTGTGGAGGGCGTGGGGCCTGGTCGCGACGAGGCTGTCGAGGATGGGCATGATGTTGCCGTCGG
>CBFDBL010000175.1:0-9897 GCA_965603035.1 uncultured bacterium | reverse complement strand
GGCCAGGCTTGACGATGCCGAGTGCGAGGAGCCGGTCGAGGTGGTCGCCGGGCGTGTGGTGCGTTGACGCCTCGCTTGGTGCCTCGACATCTTGGCCGCCGCGAGCTTCTGGGCATGGCTCAGCTCCACGTTCTTCGGCATGACGCCCTCCTCTCCCACGCCGCCCGGCCCTGGCGAGGGTGGCGACATCCCGAGCCGCCACGTGAGGTAACAGCTATCCGCTGTTACCTGAACGGACCGACAATACCACATGGGGGGGGAGGGGGGCGTCAAGCTGATTCGGTCGCATGGTGGAGAAAAAGCTAGTTACTTACCAAACGACACCGGCTAGAATCTCCAACGCCTGGCGGCTCTTCAGGGGATCTTGCGAGATGATTATGTATGCCTGTTCCATCGGCAGGCCGAACAGCACGATGTTCTCCAGGTGCGGGATTGTCCCTCGGACAGCGACAGACCTGCGGATAGCGCACACACCCTCGTGTTCTGTCTCGAGCACGACAATCCGAGACAGGGACAACAGCTCCTCAGCAGTCAGTCGTCGTGTCCTCACCTTCTTCGCTACGTACTCCATACCCGCCTTCTTGTTGGCGTCCAGCCAAGGCGCAGAGATCACCAAATCCCACGTGCCTGGAGCGCCTTCCCGAAGGAAGAGGCCGAAGAGGGCGAACTCCCCCTTCTCGCGTGTTATGCCGAGCGCCAGACGCAGCAGCTTGTGTGTCATGGGTAGCTGTTGTAGGGTCAGGCTCATGCCAACACCCCGATTACGGTTCTTGCTGAACTGGTCATGTTCTCCGCGTCTTGTCTCGTGGTGACCCCGGTGGGCCCATAGCGTGACACAGGGTCCCATGCGTGAACAATCGACCAATCGGCGAAAGCCTTGCGCTTCACCCCGGCCTCTCGGCCGCACAGATGGAGCAGCACATCGAGGTTGTGGGTGCGGAAGCTGGCATATCCCTGGAAGTCCTTTCGGACTTAAGGACCGCGTCAGGGTCCGCGAGTCGCTCTTCGGCCGTGTGTCTGAGTTAGCGCGCCTCGATCATCCTGGCCGCCTCTCCCCAGGAACTGCGCGCCCTGACGGGACCGTCGCTATTGGGTATCATGGCACGGCAGACCGCCGGCGTCAAGCCGCATCATGTGCTTGGCTACTCACACCGGCAGCGCCCACGGCTCGCGGTAGACGCGGCCAAGCAGGCGGTTGGCCTCGTCGTCGGCGACGAACTGCCCGGCCGCGTCGTTCCAGGTGAGCCGGCGGCCGCCGAGCAGGAGCGAGATGCGGCCGAAGAACATCGGCTGGGTCATCCGCACGGCGTAGGGCAGGTTGCTCTCGGTCAGGGTGCGGGTCTTCACGCCCTCGATGAAGTTGGCGTGGTGGCCGGGCGAGCGGGGCGTGGCCTTCGGCACGTCGGGCAGGTCGCTCGTCTGGTCGCCGCCGAGGCAGACGGTGCGGCCGTTGTAGTCGCACATGAGCCAGCCGTTCTCGCCGATGAACCGCGCGCCGATGCCGCTGCCGACCCCGCCGCTGAACTGCTTGGGCCGCCCCGTCGTCCAGTGGTACTCGAGGCCGTCGGGGAACGCGAGGTCCACCTCGACCCGCTTCGGCCCGTCGTACATCCCCTCGGTCTGGAGCTCGCCGCGCGCGACGATGGTCCTGGGTGCGCCGAGCCCGAGCGCCCAGAAGGCGATGTCGGAGATGTGGCACCAGAAGTCGGCGTAGACGCCCGTCGAGTAGTCGAGGAAGTAGCGGAACGAGAAGTGGCATCGTGCGGGATGATAGGGCCGCTTGGGCGCGGGGCCGAGCCACAGGTCGTAGTCGAGGTGGGCGGGCTTGCGGGGCGGGGCCGACCACTTGCGGACGCGGCAGCCGCCGCCCTGCCAGACGTGGACGGTGTGGACTCGGCCGAGGGCGCCGCAGCGGATGAGATCGACGACGCGGTGGTAGTTCTCGCCCTGGTGGATCTGGGTGCCGAGCTGGAAGAGGCGGGCGTGGCGGCGGCCCAGGGCGACCATGGCCTGCGACTCCCGCCAGTTGTGGCACAGCGGCTTCTCGCAGTAGACGTCCTTGCCCGCCTGGAAGGCCAGGCAGGTGACCAGCGCGTGCCAGTGGTCGGGCGTGCCCGAGCACACGGCGTCGACGTCGTCGCGCTCGAGCACGCGGCGGAAGTCGTGGTAGCCCTGGACCTCGACGTCGCGGTAGCGCGAGCGCAGGTAGGCGACGTTGGCCGCCGTGTGCTGGTCGTCGCAGTCGGCGACGGCGACCATGCGGACGTCGGGCAGGGCCGCGAGCCACTTCATCACGCCGCTGCCGCGCCCGCCCGTGCCGATGGCGCCCATCACCACCTGGTCGCTCGGCGCCGCGCCCCGCGCCCAGCGTGGGAGCGTCAGCAGACCCAGACCCGTGCCTGCCGCCGTCAGGAAGTCGCGTCGTCGCATCGCTGGCCCTCGTCAGAAGGGAAGGGACGAGCGAGGATCGTAGATCGTCGGGGGCTCGCAGTCAAGGCGGGCGGCGCGGGCGCCGGAAAAGCCGCTCGGGCTTTGACAGGTGGCCGGTTGTGCGCTATAGTCCAGTCCCTAAGCGTCGGGCGCGGGCGAGGCGGCGTGCGTCGGCCCGCGAGAGGCTCCCCCGGCGCACAGCAGCGAGGTGTTAGCGATGGCGCCGGACGACATCAAGTTCCTGGAGCGGCTCAAGACGATCGAGGTCCAGCTCGAGCGGCTGGCGCACGACGCATTCCTGTCGGACCCGTTCGTGGAGAGTCGGTATGGGAGCTTGTGGCGTCCTCCGACGGACGTCTTCGAGACTGCGGAGTCGGTGGTGGTGCGCATGGAGGCGCCCGGGCTCCACACCGAGGACGTGTCGGTGACGCTGCACGCGACCATGCTGGTGGTGCGCGCCGTGCGGCGCGACCCGTGCCCCGACGGCAAGTGCAATGTCCACCAGCTCGAGGTCCACTACGGGTTCTTCGAGCGGGTGGTCCCGCTGCCTGGCCACATCGTGCACGAGGAGGCCGAAGGCGTCTACGCCGACGGCTTCCTCGTGGTGACCATCCCGAAGAGCGACAAAGCCCGCGAGCCGAAGCGGGCCGTGCGGCTCGACCTCTGACCCCGCTCCCCCCCTGAGAGACCCCCATGGAGCAGGACCCCGACCAGATCGACATCGGCGTGCCGGCGGACCACCTGCGGGTGCCCGACGTGCTGGCGCTGCTGCCGCTGATGAACACGGTGATCTTCCCGCAGATGGTGGCGCCGCTGCTGGTGCTTCGCCAGCGGTCGCTGGCCTGCATCGACGAGGTCGCGCTCCGCGACCACAAGGTGATGGGCCTCGTGGCCCAGCGCGAGTCGTCGGAGGACGAGCCGAGCGGCGAGTCGCTCTACCCGATCGGCACCGCCGGCCTGCTGGTCCAGATGCTCAAGATGCCAGACGGCGGCGCCCGGGTCATCGTCCGCGGCTTCCAGCGGTTCCGCATCCTCGAGATCCTCAGCGAGGAGCCCTTCCTCCAGGCTCGCGTCGAGCCCATCGAGGAGACCGTCGCCGACTCCGTCCAGCTCCAGGCGCTCCAGCGCACCGTCGTCGAGCTCTTCCAGAAGATGGTCTCGCTCGTGCCCAACGTGCCCGAGGAAGTCAAGGTGATCGTCGTCAACATCACCGACCCCGGGCGCCTGGCCGACTTCGTGGCGGCGAACCTCAGCCTGGCGCTGCCCGAGCGCCAGCAGGTGCTCGAGATCGTCGACGTCGAGACCCGCCTTCAGCGGATCGTCTCGCTGCTGAACCGCGAGGTCGAGACCCTCGAGGTCGCCTCGAAGATCCAGAGCGAAGTGCACGACGAGATGGCGAAGACCCAGCGCGAGTACTACCTGCGCGAGCAGATGAAGGCCATCCAGCGCGAGCTCGGCCAGGGCGACGAGCGCACCGCCGAGCTCGACGAGCTCCGCGGGAAGCTCGACGCCGCACGCCTGCCCGCCGAGGCCCGCCGCGAGGCCGACCGCGAGCTCGACCGACTCGGGCGCATCCCGCCAGCCTCCGCCGAGTACACCGTCTCGCGCACCTACCTCGACTGGCTCACCGAGCTGCCCTGGAGCGTCAGCACCGACGACAACCTCGATATCCGACGCGGCGCGCGCATCCTCGACGAGGACCACCACGACCTCGTCAAGGTCAAGGACCGCATCCTCGAGTTCCTCGCCGTCCGCAAGCTCAAGCCCGAGGGCAAAGGCCCCATCCTGTGCTTCGTCGGCCCGCCAGGCGTCGGCAAGACCTCGCTCGGCCGCTCCATCGCGCGGGCCATGGGCCGCAAGTTCCTCCGCCTCTCCCTCGGCGGCCTGCGCGACGAGGCCGAGATACGCGGCCACCGCCGCACCTACATCGGAGCCCTCCCAGGGCGCATCATCCAGGGACTCCGCCGCTGCGGCTCCAACAACCCGGTCTTCATGCTCGACGAGGTCGACAAGCTCGGCGCCGACTTCCGCGGCGACCCCTCCTCCGCGCTCCTCGAGGTGCTCGACCCCGAGCAGAACGCCACCTTCAGCGACCACTACCTCGACGTGCCCTTCGACCTCAGCCGCGTGCTCTTCATCACCACCGCCAACCTCCTCGACCCCATCCCGCCCGCGCTCCACGACCGCATGGAGGTCATCGAGCTCCCAGGCTACGCCGAGCACGACAAGATGGTCATCGCGCGCCGCTACCTCGTCCCGCGGCAGATCGACGAGAACGGCCTCTCGCGCCAGCTCGTGACCTTCCGGGCCGCCGCCGTGCGCCGGATCATCCGCGCCTACACCCGCGAGGCCGGGGTGCGGAGCCTCGAGCGCGAGATCGGCAGCGTGTGCCGCAAGGTCGCCAGGGCCGTCGCCGAGGGCAAGACGCGCAAGACCGTCGTCAGCGCCAAGGCCCTCCCCACCTACCTCGGCCCCCAGCGCTTCGAGCAGGAGGCCGCCGAGCGACTCCGAGAGCCAGGCGTCGCCATCGGCCTCGTCTGGACCATGACCGGCGGCGACATCCTCTTCATCGAGTCCACCATCATGCAGGGCAACCGCCGCCTGACCCTCACAGGCCAGCTCGGCGACGTCATCAAGGAGTCGGCCGAGGCCGCACTCAGCTACATCCGCGCACACGCCGGGCAGCTCGGCATCGCGCCCGACTTCTTCAAGGACCACGACATCCACATCCACTTCCCCGCCGGAGCCATCCCCAAGGACGGGCCGTCGGCCGGCGTCACCATCGCCACCTCGCTCGTCTCACTGCTCACGGGCCGCCCTGTCGCCAGCGACCTCGCCATGACCGGCGAGATCACGCTCCGCGGCCGAGTCCTGCCCGTCGGCGGCATCAAGGAGAAGGTCCTCGCCGCCCACCGCGCCGGACTCAAGCGCATCGTCCTGCCCGCACGCAACGAGAAGGACCTCGAGGAGGTCCCACCCAAGATCCTCAAGGACCTCAGGATCCAGCCCGTCAGCACCCTCGACGAGGTGCTCGCCGCCGCCTTTGACGGCGGCCGCGCGCGCAAGAAGGCGGCGCGGAGAAAGAAGACCACGAAACGCACGAAGTGAGTGCGGGGGGCCTCGGCCCCTCACGGTCGCCCTCTGGCCCTCTCCCCTCGGGAGAGGGCCGGAAGCGGCGCATCGGGGCGCGACCCATGGCCACAGCCACCGTCCACCTCAAACGCGGCCGCGCCAAGCCCTTCTTCTACGGCCATCCGTGGGTCTTCTCAGGCTCCGTCGAGCGGGTGAAGGGGGAGCCCGAGGACGGCGACCTGGTGACGGTGGTCGACGACCGGGGGCGTTTCGTCGCCCGCGGCTTCTACAACCGGCGGTCGCAGATCCGCGTGCGGCTGATGACGTGGGACGGCGAGGAGGCGGTGGACAGCGTGTTCTTCGAGCGGCGGCTGCGCCACGCCGTGGCGCTGCGGCACGACGTGCTCGGCCTGCCTGCCCACAGCGACGCCTACCGGATGGTCTACAGCGAGGGCGACGGCATCCCCGGCCTCATCGTCGATCGCTACGCCGAGTGGCTCGTCGTCCAGTTCCTGTCGCTGGGGCTCGCGCGGCGCAGGGACTCGGTGGTCGAGGCGCTGGCGCGCGTGTGCCCGGAGCTGTCGCTCTACGAGCGCAGCGACACCGACGTGGCCGGCCTCGAGGGCCTCGAGCCGCGCGTCGGCCCGCTGTGGGGCGACGAGCCGCCCGAGAGCGTCACCGTCGCCGTCCACGGCGTGCGCTTCGAGGTGGACGTGCGCCGCGGGCAGAAGACCGGCCTGTTCCTCGACCACCGCGAGAACTACCTGGCCGTCGCACCCTTCGCCCGCGGGCGCCGCGTGCTCGACGCCTTCTGCCACACCGGCGCGTTCGGCCTCTTCGCCATGGTCCGCGGCGCGGCCCGCGAGGTCGTCGCCATCGACCTCTCGGGGCGCGCCCTCGCCCAGGCCCGACGCAATGCCGACCTCAACGGCGTCGCCGCCATCACCTTCGCCCAGGGGAACGTCTTCGGCGAGCTGCGCCGCCTGCGAGCCGAGGAGCAGGCCTTCGGCATGGTCGTGCTCGATCCCCCCAAGTTCGCCCGCTGTGCCGCCGACGTGGCCAAGGCCAGCCGAGGCTACAAGGACATCAACCTCATCGCCATGCAGCTCCTCGAGCCCGGCGGCTTTCTCGTCACCTGCTCCTGCTCCCAGCACATCGACGAGGCGACCTTCACCGCCATCCTCAACGACGCGGCGACCGACGTGGGCCGCGACGTCCAGATCTTCGAGCGCCGCGGCCAGGCCGCCGACCATCCCGTCGCCGCCTCCTGCCCCGAGTCCCGCTACCTCAAGTGCTTCTTCTGCCGAGTGCTCTGAGCCCGCCGGGCCTGGCTGGGAGCGCGAGGCTCCAGCCGAGCCGCAGGCGGCTCGGCGGGGCGATCAGTCGAAGTCGAGGGGGCCGTCGTGAGGAAGGTCGTAGCGCTTGACGAGGACGACGCGCCGGCCGCCGTCCTCGAAGCGGCACTCGTCGGCGTAGGCACGCATCAGGTAGACCCCGCGGCCCGACTCCCGCAGGATGTTCGCCTCGGTCGTCGGATCGGGCACCCCCGCGGGGTCGAACCCGTTGCCCTCATCGCTCACCACCACCGTCACCTGGCTGGCCTCGAAGCGGCACGTCACGGTCACCGCCTTGCAAGGGTCCGTGCCGTTGCCGTGCACCACGGCGTTCGTGAGCGCCTCGTGGACCACGAACTGGAGGTAGTAGCGCGCCGACTCCGAGAGCGGCAGGTCGCGGATCAGGTGGCCGATCCGGTCGATGAGCGACTCCACCGCGTCGTGGCTGCTGGGTACCCGGAACACCGTCTCGCGGCAGTCGTCGGGGCCCACGCGGGTCTGCTCGCTCGGCGAGATCGGCATTGCCACCTCGGCTGCTCCAGGGAGGGGGCGCTCCCAGTGCCGCAGACTGTACCCGCGTGCGTTGGGCGAGTCAAGCGGGAAGCCCGGCGCGTGCCGCATCGCAAATGCTTCCCCCGGGGGCGGCTTGACGGCGGCGGCCGCCGCGCTAGACTCGGCGGACGGCGGGGCCGGGGAGCGGGAGAGACGGCGTGCGGAAGATCGTGGTGCTGAGGCCGGGCGCGCTCGGCGACGCGGTGGTGGCGCTGCCGGTGCTCGAGGCGCTGGCCGCCGCGCACCCGCGGGCGCGGCGGGTCGTCGTCGGCTCGCGCGCCTTTCGCCTGGCGGTCGCGTGCGGGCTCGCCCACTCGTGGGTGGCCTTCGACGATGTGCGGCTGACGCCGCTGTTCTCCACGCGCGGTTGCTGCGAGGTCGTCGCCGACGCCGACCTGTGCGTCGCCTACGGCCGGGGCTCCGACGGGGCGCTCGCGGCCGGTCTCGCGCGCAGCGGCGCGCGGCGCGTGGTGGCCTGGCCGGCGCGGCCGCCGCCGGGTGTCCACGTCACCGACCATCTGCTCGGGGCGCTGGAGGCCGCCGGGTGCCCGGCGGCCGGGCGCGTGCCCCGGCTCGCGCCGCAGGGCGGCTGGCTCGCGGCGGCGGGCGCGTTCCTGTCGGGGGTGCGCGTCGGCGGCCGGTTCGCGGCCGTCCATCCGGGCAGCGGCGGGCGGCGCAAGCAGTGGGCGGCCGAGCGGTTCGTCGAGGCGGCGGGTCGGCTCGGGCGGCCGGTGGTGTGGCTGCTCGGGCCTGCGGAGCGGGAGGACGCGGCGCTGCGCGGGGCGGGCGGGCAGATGGCCGCGGTCGGCGAGTGCCTGCCGCTGCGCGTGCTGGCCGGCGTCCTGGCCAGGTGCGACGTCTACGTGGGGAACGACTCGGGGGTGAGCCACCTGGCTGCGGCGGTGGGCGCGGCGACGGTGGCGGTGTTCGGCCCCACGGACCCCGCGTCGTGGGCTCCGCGCGGGCAGCGGGTGGCGGTGGTGGGCGGCCCGGGGCGCGGCGGGCTCGAGGCGGTGGGTGTCGCGGAGGTGCTGGAGGCGGTCGGGCGGCTCGTGCCGGTCACTCCTGCGCCCTAGGCTCGTCGGGGTCGCCGACCTCGCTGTCCTTGGTCTCCTCCTCGGCCTCGGGGTCGTCCTGGGGCTCGTCCTGCGGCTGTTCCTCGGGCTCGCCCTGGTCGTCGTCGGCCCCCTCGTCGCGGCTGCCCTCCGGCTGGGCCTCGTCTTCTGGCTTGCTGGGTTCCGGGCTCACGTCCTCGGTCTTCTCCTCGTCGGTGCCGGAGGGTTGTGAGGGCGTGGGCTGCGGGGCGAGGAGTGCGGCGAGGGGCCTTCCCTGGACGGCGGCCAGGATGTTGGTGAGGATGGCGTCGAAGGTGGCGGAGGGCGGGAGAGTGCCTGCGGCGACGACGTTGTCGAGCTTGAGCAGTGGGTTGAGGCGCGAGGGGGGCTCGGTGGTCCAGGCGTCGATGCCCGCGCCTGCGAGCCTGCGCTCGCGGAGCGCCTTGGCGAGGGCGCCCTCGTCCACGATGCCGCCGCGTGCGGTGTTGATGAGGATGGCGGAGGGCTTCATGAGGGCGAGGTGCTCGGCGTCGAGGAGGTTCTCGGTCCTGGGGGTGAGCGCGGTGTGGATGGAGACGACGTCGGCGTCGATGAGCAGGTCGTCGAGGGCGGCGAACGCGGCGCCGAGCTCGTCGGCCTCGTCCTCGGGCAGGCGCTCGTCGTCGTGGTAGAGGATGTCCATGTCGAAGGCGCTGGCGCGCCAGGCCACCTCGATGGCGATGTCGCCCATGCCGATGAGGCCGAGGGTCTTGCCCGCGAGGTGGCCGATGCCGTCGAGGCCGGCCCAGTTGTAGGCGGGGCCCTCGCCCTTCGGGCTGGGCCTGGCGCCCCTGGGGCTCGTGACGGCGCGGTGGGCGGCGACGAGCTGGCGGCTCACCGCGAGCATCAGCAGGATGGTGTGCTCGGCGCAGGCCACGTGCGCGGGCGCAGGCACCAGGCTCACGGGCACCCCAGCCTCGCGCGCCGCCTCGAGGTCGATGCCGTGGGCCCTGCTGCCCAGCTTCTGGACCAGCTTCAGCCGCACCGCCTCCTCGAACACGTGGCGCACGACCGCGCGATGCTGCCCCGTCAGCCCCACCACCAGCACGTCGGCCTCGGGCAGCGCGGCCAGCATCGTGTCGATGGAGTCGTCGTCGGGCTGCACCAGCTCCAGCTCGACGTCGTCGGGCTGATGGCCCCGCAGGCATGCCGCAAAGGCCTCGAACCAGGCCTCCGGCACCCTCTCGTAGAGCATCACTCTGGCCATGGGCGGTCTCCGAAGCGGCGGTGGCACCTCATTATACCGGTTGCCCGCCGACTTGCAATCGCCTCGCGAGCCGCGCCGCAGGGGGCGCCCCCCCAACGCACATTGCCCACGCCCATGCCGCGCAGTGCGGGGCGCGGCGCTGAAGCAACTGCGCTGTTCGCAAGCCACTGCTGCTCACCGCGTCACGAGGCGCCGACTTTGCTCTTCA
>CBFDBL010000174.1:0-9898 GCA_965603035.1 uncultured bacterium | reverse complement strand
TCCGGGGTCCGGAGTCCACACTGGCCGCCTCCAACAACGTGCGCGCCTGACCGGCAAGGCCTCGCGCCACCGGAGTCTTGCATTACGTATGCAAAGGTCAATATGAGATGAGGCGGTGATGGGACGGCGGCACGGCGAGCGAGAGCCCGCTACTGGAGCTTCTCGAGATCGAGCAGATCCTGCGGCCTCCCCGCAGCCTGTTTCGCGCGGATGAGGTGGTACTCAACCCCCGCGTCGTTGAAGGCGATGAACAGATCTCTGAAGTCGGGGTTGACGGCCATCGCCCCCTCGGATGAGATCGACCTCCGCGACCATCTCCCACGCCGCGGCGAAGATCGCTTCGTGACCCAGGCCCTGCCAGAACTCCCGGTCGAAGCTGCCATCGTCCTCGTCGCGGCGGATCAATCGTGTCTTGAACCGGCGTTCGGGCATGTTCGGCCCGTCTCCTTCCAGCGCGAGCGCGGCGGCCGCACGCATTATGGCGCGACACTCTCGCCAAGTCACGCCTTTCCTGTCTGGCCATCCCGCGCCCGGCCCCGCCGACCGTCGTCCGCAACGACGTGCCACTGGCGAAGCCGGCGACCGTTGACATCGGCGGCCAGACAGCCTATGTTGTCCCTCTGGCGAAGACGGGCAAGTGCCAGAACAGGGAGCGCGGCCATGGACGATCCCATGCGAATGAAGCCGGGTTCGCTCCTCGGAGCTTTGCAGCAGGAGGACACCGAGGCGCCCCTCGCGGGGGCGACGTGGTACGTGGCCGACGGGGCGGGCGACGGCCTGAGCTATCGCTTCCGGCCGGGGACGCTCGAGGGGAAGCGCTGCCTCACCGCCGACCTGCTCCTCGACGGCGAGAACTACAACATCGGCTTCGTGGACGCCTGCCACCGCCCCTACGAGCCGCTCGTCGAGGCCGCCCGCGCGAGCCACGAGCGCCTCTACCGACTCGCGTGCGGTGAGATCGAGCCGCTCAATGATGCACCCGAGTACCTGCCCAAGCTCTTTCTGTGAAAGGAGAGTCGGCGATGCTATGGAAGTTGAGCCTCTTCGGGATCGTGCTGGCAGGCGTCGCGGGCGCGGCGTGGGCTGCCGAGGACGGATGGATCGAGCCGATCGGCGAGGGCATGAAGGGATGGCGGAAGCCGACCGCCGACTGGATGAACGTCGGCGAGGCCGTCCAGGACCCGCAGAACGAGAAGAAGATCGCCACCCAGCCCGGCCAGGGCATCCTCGTCAACGGCAAGACGGGACGCACCAGGAACCTGTTCTCGGAAGCCGAGCACGGCGACGTCGAGGCCCACATCGAGTTCATGGTGCCCAAGGGCTCGAACTCGGGCGCCTACTTCATGGGCCGCTACGAGATCCAGGTGCTCGACAGTTGGGGCGTCAAGAAGCCCAAGCACGGCGACTGCGGCGGCATCTACCAGCGCTGGGACAACAAGCGCAACCCGAAGGGCTACGAGGGCCATCCGCCTCGCGTCAACGCCTCGAAGGCCCCCGGCGAGTGGCAGAGCTTCGACGTGACCTTCAAGGCCCCGCGCTTCGACAAGGACGGCAAGAAGATCGCGAACGCCGTGTTCATCAAGGTCGTCCACAACGGCCAGGTCGTCCACGAGAACGTCGAGGTCACCGGCCCCACCCGCGCCGCGGCGTTCCGCGACGAGAAGCCCAAGGGCCCGCTCATGTTCCAGGGCGACCATGGGCCGGTCGCCTACCGCAATCTGCGGATCAAGCATCTCAAGCTGGAGTAGAAACTGGTCGCAGCGACTCGTCCCATAGGTCCCATAGGTCCTATAGGTCCTATCCGTCCGCAGCACCCCCTTGACCCAGCGAGGGTCTCCCGATGGCTCGACACGCCCTGATCGAAGCGTTCCGCGGCCGCCGCGTCGCCGACTGACCCCCAGCGCCGCCATGCGCACACTGCCCCGGCCCTCCGCGTCGCGGAGGGCCGGGGCAGTGAGATCAGGGGGGAGCCGGTGCGCGCTCCCGCAATCACTTGCGCCCGCGTTTCGAGGACCGCTCGGGGGGCCGCCCGCGCGTCGCGGCGCCGCGGTCGGCCTGCGGGGGCTTGCGCGGGGTGGCGGTGGGGGTAGGCCGACTCGGCTTGGGCCTGGACGGGACCGTGCGGGCCGGGGCCTGCGTCGGCGTGCGGGTCCGCGTGACCGACGGTGCCGACCGTTGCGTGCGGACCGGCACGGGCCGGGGCGTGGGCTTCGGCAGCGGCGCGGGCCCGGAGCGAGCGGGCGGGCGCGAGGGGCTGGGGCGCGGTGTCGGGCGCACGGTCCGCGTGGGCCGGGGAGCCGGCGTCAGCCGGCGCGTGCTGGGAGCCCGGGTCGGGGATGGGGCAGGCGCGGTGCGCGTCGGGGGCGTGGGCACTACGCGTGTCGGAGCGGGCCGGGGCCGCTCGGCGGGCGGGCGGGTGGCCGTGGGCCGTGTCGGCGTTGCGGGCCGCCGGACGGACGCGGCGGGCGGGAGCGAGGGCCGCTCGCGCTCGCGGCCCGACGACCGCGTCAGCACGGGCAGGTGGCGGACGCCGCCGCTCGCGCTCGCTGGCCGGGGGTCGCGGCGGTCGCGGTCGGTGCCGCGGGTGTCCACGGCCCGCCGTGCAGGGGGAAGCGATGGCGCCGCCCGGCTGGGCCTCGACGGATGGACGGGCCGACTGGGCTCACGTGGCCCCGACGGGCGGCGCCGGTACTCCCCCCCATACGGGGGCGAGTAGTGCTTGTAGGGATAGGACTCGACGACGGGCTGCGAGACGTAACGGCCGATGACCACGCCGGGCCGGGGCGGCGGGTAGTGCCCCCCGACGACGACCACCCCTGAGGGCCGCGGCGGCGCGACGACGACGGGCCGCGCCCCGACCACGACGCGGCCCGGCGGCGGGGGCAGGCAGACCGCCGGGGGGGCCATCGCGGGCCGGCAGTCGTAGGGCCCCGCGACCCAGGTCTCGCGGTACTCGAGGTCGTAGAATGGGCCGCAGCCGACGGCGGTCACCGTCAGGGCGGTCAGGGCGGCCAGGGTCAGCAGTCGTGCGGGGCTCGTCATCTTGCACCTCCTGAGCCGTGCGGCATCTCTAACCTTCGTCGCAGCAACACGATCCACCGTTGCCACCGTCTCGGACGGGCGGGCGAGCCAGCGTGGGCCTCGTCGGCCGCCACTGTGCTAGACGGGGAGCGGCGTAGCGGTATTCACAGAAAACTTCGAGCGTCGAAATATGTGGGGGCCGAATCGTGGCGCCCTGCGCCCGCGCCGCCCGTCAGGGGCCGCCGCCCTCGCCGCGCAGACGGCCCTTGAGGGCGCGGTAGTCGGTCTTGCCGGTGCCGAGCACGGGGAGTGCGTCGACGCGGACGACGCGGCGGATGTTGTGGAGGGACGAGAGCCCGGCCTCGCGGAGCCGGGCGTTGACGCTGTGGCGGTCGAGGTCGAGGGTGGTGAAGAGCACGATCTCGGGGTGGTCGTCGCGAGGGGTGGCCTCGACGGCGAGGACGGGGCCCTGGTCGTCGTCGCTGGCGCAGGCCTCGCGCAGGACGGCCTCGATGGCGGGCAGCGAGATCATCTCGCCGCCGAGCTTGACGAACCGCTTGAGCCGCCCGCGGAAGGTGAACACGCCGTCGGCGCCCTCGGCCACGATGTCGCCCGTCGAGTACCACGTCTCGCCGTCGAGCTCGACGAAGGGCGACGGGCCGTCGTAGTGGAGGTAGCCGCCGAAGACGCACGGGCCGCGCACGCAGAGCACGCCCGTGCCCGGCGGCTCGACCCGCTCGCCCGTCTCGGGGTGGCGGAGCCGATGGTCGAAGCAGGCGAGCAGGGTGCCGATGGCGCCGCGCCTGGGGGCGTCCTCGGCGTTGACGCAGACGACGGGCGAGCACTCGGTGACGCCATAGCCCTCGAGCACGGCGGCCTGGGGGCAGCGCTCGGCGAGCGCGTCGTAGACGCGGTCGGGGCACTTCTCGGCGCCGGTGACGGCGAGCCGCAGGGAGGCGAGCCGCTCGGGCTCGGCGTTGCGGACGATGCCGCCGAGGCAGGTCGGGGTGCCGATGCCGAGGGTGGCCGTGTAGGCCTCGACGAGTCGGCCGAGCACGGCGCCGTCGGTCGGGTTGGCGTGGTAGGCGGCCCGCAGCCCCGCGCACAGCGGCAGCACGAGGGTGGCGGTGAGGCCGAAGGAGTGGAAGGGCGGCAGAAAGCCCAGGAGGCGATCGTTGTCGAGGATGGTCACGTGGTCGAGGACGCTGCGGATGTTGGTCAGGATGTTCGCGTGGGAGAGCGGGACGGCCTTGGGCAGTGTCTCGGAGCCGCTGGTGAAGAGGATGGCGGCGGTGTCGGAGACGACGGCGCCCTCGAGGGCTCGCCAGTTGAGCCGGCTCCTGGTGAAGGCGGCGAGCTTGTCGCGGAAGTGGATGCGGTCGGCCAGCTCCTCGAGGAGCACGAAGCGGTCGGCCAGCTCGCCGAAGTCG
This sequence comes from uncultured bacterium, assembly GCA_965603035.1. Taxonomy (GTDB): domain Bacteria; phylum Planctomycetota; class PUPC01; order DSUN01; family DSUN01; genus CAZDNN01. Next base: position 5,447 of record CBFDBL010000174.1, on the reverse strand, counting down.
GCGCCCTGCGCCTCGAGCCGGCTCACGAGCGCCCCCGCGGTCAGGATGCGGCGGACGCCGACGAGGTCGAGCGAGTGGACGAGGTTCCGCTTCCCCGTCGTCCAGTTGACCATGACGGGGGTCTTGCCTGCGAAGAGGGTGGCGAGGTAGACGACGGCGGCGGCGACGGAGGCGGGGAGCATGATGCCGACGCACTCGCCGTCGAGTGCCGCGAGCGCGGGCTGGAGCGCGAGGATGCCCATCACGATGTCGCGGTAGCTCACGGTCCCGCGGACCTGGTCGGCGAGGATGACGCGGCCGGGGCTCCGGTGGGCCTGGTCGAGGAAGGCTGCGGTGAGGGTCCCGTGGTCGGCGAGTGCGACGCGCCGGCGCTCGGGCGGATCGGCGAACCACGCTGCGGCGATGGGCTTGAGGTCGGCGAGCTCCGAGCTGTCCGTCTCGCCGATCGCCGCGAGCAGCACGTCGCTGACCGTCTCGAGAGCGTCGGTGTCGCCCTGCGGGAAGCCGAACTCGTCGCCGAGCCAGGCGAGCAGCTCGGTGCGTGCGAGGCTGTCGAGGCCGAGGTCGCGGGCGAGGTGTGCGCGGGGGGCGATGGCCTCGGCGCCGGTCAGCTCGCGGAGCTGCGCCATCACGATGTCGCGGGTGGCCCGGGGGACCCTGGCGACGTCGCCCCGGATGCGGGCGCGCTCGTGCTCGGGCAGCTCGCGGGCGCCGCCGCGCTCCCAGGGCGTGTAGGGCACGTAGAGGCGGTGCTGGGGGCGCGGTTGTAGAAGACCTCGAGGTAGGCGTTGAGCGCGTCGCGGCCCGCGTCGCGCGGCAGATCGTCGGGCTCGACAAACTCGATGGTGACCCGCCGGCGTGGCAGGAAGAACACGAAGCTGGCGAGGATGGCCACGAGGCCCTTCTTGAGGATGCCGCCGACCGACGGGGGACGGCCGCCCGCCCAACTGAAGCCGCTGCCCCACAGGCCGCGCGTGCGGACGAGCACGACCCGCGCGTCGGGCGCGTCGCACAGCAGGCGCTCGGTGCCGCTGTTGCCGTAGAGGTTCTCGAGCCACGTGCGCTGGGCGTGGCCCGCGGGGTAGAACAGCAGGCTCTCGCCTGCCTGGAGCGCGGCGGCGGCCTCGCCCAGCACCCGCTCGATGCCCTCGCGGGCGTGCCGGCCCCGCTTGGCCACCGACGGGAAGGGCCACACCCGCATCAGCCGAGCCACCGAGCGGATCACAGGCCTGTCGATCTGGTCCTCGTCCGCCACCGCACGCGGCAGGAAGCGCCGCAGCACCATCATCAGGACGATCGGGTCGATCAGCGCGGGATGATTGGGCAGGAACAGGATGCCGCGCGTGCCGCGCGCCGCGACGGCCCCGAGGCCCCGCACCTCGATGTCGTAGCGGAGCCACAGCACCAGGCGGCCCAGGCAGCGGAAGAGGAAGTCGATCATCGTGGCTTGGGCTTCTTGCGCTTCGGCTTGCGGGGCTTGCGCGGCGGCGGCGAGGCGGGTGCGGGCCAGCCGTCGCGGCGCAGGCGCGCGCCCACCTCGCGGAGCGTCGCGGCGTCGCCCGCGTGGATCGAGCCATCGGCCAGGGGGCCGGTGTTGAGCAGCAGGTTGGCCTTCTGGTGGGCCGCGTGGGCCAGCGTCGCCATCACGTCGTCGGCGCTCAGGTGGGGCGAGCCCTTCACCCAGCCCCAGCCCTGACGCTGGAGGGTCGTGCAGATCTCCATCGGCTTGCCCGAGGTGTTCTCGATGCCGCGGTGCTCGGGCGCAAAGAAGTCCTCGCTGCCCAGCAGGCCCTGCTTGTAGCTCACGAGGATCTGCGGCTGGAGGCCGTGGATGTGGTCGTAGAGCTTCTGGCACTCGAACTTGGCAGGGTCGCCTGCCCGCGTGGTGCCGATGCCGTCGAGCCAGATGCCGGCGATGGGGCCGTAGTGGGTGCACAGCTCGGTGATCTGGGCGTGCATGAAATCGACGTACTTCGCGAGGTCGCAGTCGTCGCCCGTGGCGTAGTCGGGCTGGGGCTGCTTGTAGGCGGGCCGTGCGGTGCGGCCCCAGGCCTTGCCCTGGGGCGCGTGGGGGTGGCGCCAGTCGCGCCCGTGGGAGTAGTAGAGGAAGAGGCCGAGGCCCCGCTTGCGGCAGGCGGCGGCCAGCTCGGCGATGAGGTCCCGCTTCGCCGGGCTGTTGAGGCTCTGGAAGTCGGTCTGCTTCGTCGCGAACAGGCAGAAGCTGTCGTGGTGGCGGGTCGTGATGTTGATGTACTTCATCTGCGCGGCGACGGCGAGGGCGGCGATGGCGTCGGCGTCGAACTTCTCGGCGGTGAACTTGTCCTTGAGCCGGGCATACTCGGCGACGGGGATGCGCTCGCGGAACTGCACCCACTCGTGCCGCCCGAGCAGCGAGTAGAGCCCGTAGTGGAGGAACAGGCCGAAGCGCGCCTCGCGGACCCACCGCAGCGCCGCCGCACGCGGGTCCCGCGCGTAGTCGGCCTCGTAGCCCTTGAGGTACGGCGGCACCGCGGGCGCGCCCCGCGCCAGGCCCAGCGTCGCCGCGCCCGCCGCGGCGCCCGCCCTCAGCAGCTCCCGTCGCGTCACGTCCCTGGCCACGGCTCTCTCTCCTCCAATCCCCCTGCCCCGTCGCCGGCCACTGTATCGCAGCCCCATGGCGATGTCAACCGCCGCGGCGAGGGGCTCCCGCCCGGGAGGGCGGCTGGCGGGGTCGGTTTGACAAGGCGTCGCGGGCGCGCCATGATCCGCCCACGCCGGGCCCGTCAGCCACCTCGTGGGAGTGGTCCCCATGCCCATCGACAGCAAGGCCCAGGGTGTCGTCTACGACGCGAGCTACGATGTGCTCGTCATCGGCGGAGGCGTGGCGGGGGTGTGCGCCGCCGTCGCCGCCGCACGCCGCGGCTGCACGGTCGGCCTCGTGCACGATCGCCCCGTGCTCGGCGGGAACTCCAGCAGCGAGGTGCGGGTGAACATGGGCGGCGCCGACGCCCACAACTCGCGGCGCCACGCCCGCGAGAGCGGCCTCGTCGAGGAGCTGCGCCTCGACGACCGCGCCCGCAACCACGAGCCCGTGGCCAACGGACGCATCAACTGGGTGTGGGACCACGTGCTGCTCGACGCCGTCTGGCGCGAGCCCACCCTCGCCCTCTACCTCAACACCTCGGCCCAGCAGGCCATCATGGCCGACGAGACCACCATCGAGGGCATCGTCGCCTACCAGTGCTCCACCTACCGCACCCTCCACCTGCGGGGCCACATCGTCATCGACGCCAGCGGCGACGGCGTGGTGGCGGCCGACGCCGGCGCCCACTACCGCATGGGCCGCGAGCCCCGCAGCGAGTACAACGAGCCCACCGCACCCGAGCGCGGCGACCACCTCACCCTCGGCAGCTCGCTGCTGTTCAAGGCCGTGGACCTCGGCCGCCCCGTCCCCTTCTCCCCGCCGCCCTGGGCACGCCGCTTCACCGACGACGACCTGCCCCACCGCGACCACCGCTACTTCCCGCGGGCCGGCTTCTGGTGGATCGAGCACGGCGGCGCCATGGACACCGTCGGCGACAACGAGCAGATCCGCGACGAGCTGCTCGCCTGCCTGCTCGGCGTGTGGGACCACCTCAAGAACGGCGGCGACCACGGCGCCGAGAGCTACGCCCTCGAATGGGTCGGCGCCGTCCCCGGCAAGCGCGAGAGCCGACGCTTCCTCGGCGACTACGTCCTCCGCGAGCGCGACCTGCGCAAGCCCACCCGCTTCCGCGACGCCGTCGCCTACGGCGGATGGTCCATCGACCTCCATCCGCCCGAGGGCATCCACGCCAACGAGCCGCCGTCCAGCCACGTCCACCTCCCCTCCGTCTACGCCATCCCCTTCCGCAGCCTCTACTCGCGCAACATCCGCAACCTGATGTTCGCAGGCCGCAACGTCTCGGCCTCCCACGTCGCCTTCGGCTCCACACGCCTCATCGCCACCGGCGGGGTCATGGGCCAGGCCGTCGGCACCGCCGCAGCCCTCTGCAAGCACCACGACGCCACCCCGCGCGAGCTGCACGCCGACCACATCATCGAGCTCCAGCAGGCACTCCTCCGCGACGACTGCTACGTCCCAGGCATCGCCAACGCCGACCCCGCCGACCTCGCGCGCACCGCCCACGCCGCCGCCACCAGCAGTGCCGCGCTCGTCGCCGAGGCCCCCGACCACGCCCTCCCGCTCGACACACACCGCGCCCAGCTCGTCCCCGTCAGCGCCGACCGCGTCGACGCCGTCCACGTCCTCCTCGAGTCCACCCGCGACCGTGAGGCCCCGCTCGTCGCCGACCTCCACTGGGCCAAGGCGCTCGACGACTTCTCCCACACCGAGCCCGTCGCCCACGCCGAGGCCCACGTCCCCTCCGCGGGCCGCCACTGGGTCGAGCTCGACTTCCACACCCCCGTCAAGCCCCGGGGGCTCTACATCGTCGTCCTCCACCCCTGCGACGGCGTCGCCTGGCTCGCCAGCGACGACGAGCCGCCCGGCACCCAGCGCGCGACGCACCAGGGCGGCGCCTGGCGCCACCTCGGCCAGCCCGGCACCCACTGCCTCCGCCTCCACCCCGCCTCGCGGCCCTTCGAGCCCGACAGCGTCGCCAACGGCATCGCCCGCCCCGACGGATGGCCCAACCTCTGGAGCTCCGACCCCGCACAGCCCCTGCCGCAGAGCCTCACCCTCGACTTCGGCGCGCCCCACCGCATCGCCACCGTCCTGCTGACCTTCGACACCGACCTCAACCGCCTCGTCGAGTTCGGGCCGCCCGCACCCTGCGTCCGCGACTACGTCCTCTCCGCCGAGACATGCGACGGCGGCTGGGCCGAGCTCGCCCGCGTCGGGGGCAACCACCAGCGCCGCCGCGCCCACGCCTTCGACCCCGTCGAGGCCGCGAAGCTGCGCCTCGACGTGCTCGCCACCCACGGCTGCCCCGCCGCCCGCCTCTACGAGATCCGAGCCTACGGCCCCTGAGCCGCCCCGGCCGCGCGCAGGCGCCGCACGATCCACTGCGGAGGGAACAACGGTCGCTACCCTGCACCCTCTCGCCCCCATCGTGCTCGCCGCCCTGACCTTGGCGACCAGATCAGGAGATCCACCCCCGAGCGCAGTCCCGAAGGGACGCCAGGATTCAGCCGGCGGCTTCAGATCGGGAGATCCACCCCCGCTTTCAGTCCCGAAGGGACGCCAGGATTCAGCCGGCGGCTTCAGCCGCCGGATCGGGAGATCGAGCCCGCTCTCAGTCCCGAAGGGACGCCAGGATTTAGCCGGCGGCTTCAGCCGCCGGATCGGGAGCTCGAGCCCGCTCTCAGTCCCGAAGGGACGCCAGGATTCGGCCGGCGGCTTCAGCCGCCGGATCGGGAGCTCGAGCCCCGTTTTCAGTCCCGAAGGGACGCCAGGATTCAGCCGGCGGCTTCAGCCGCCGGATCGG